>JBHLKB010000198.1:0-1608 GCA_048887205.1 Candidatus Hodarchaeota archaeon | reverse complement strand
GGACAGATTGAAGGAGGTGAGTATCTCTTTAAAATTAAGGTCATCAACAATGGAAACTTTAACATCACTAATATCAATATAAATATACTTTCATATCCAGAGGAAAGTTTAATTTTATCACGTGTAGACGGACATCCTAAATATTCCCCGGACAGCGCGAAATTTCATAAAATTTCAAAAGGTGGAGGATTTGTTAGCCCCACTTTCGTTTTTAAACCAAAAAAAGATTGTATCAAAGGAACTGTTCATGCAGTTGTTAATTTTATTAATGAAAAAGATCAAATCGATACCATCAATGTAGAACCACACGAGATTCGAATGATTTGTGGGTTATTAAAACCAAAAATTGTATCAAATGAAGAGTTTGAGAAACTTACTAAGGATCTTCTCACATTCAAAAAAATTGGCGAAGAATTGATAATTCCTTACAATGCTGATAAATTATATCAAAAGTTAATACTAGTATTAAAAACTAAAAATTTTGCGCTAATTAATACTCAAAAACAAGAATCAGGTGACAAATTCACAGGAATTATCAAAGGTTTTGCCGAAGGTACATTTAGCAAAAATTCTGTTGGTTTAGAGTTAACATTAACTGGACGTAAAGATGAGCAAAAATCAGTTTTAAAAGTAAATATCTTCGCTGAAGATGAAGATATGAGCCCTCATATCATATCAGAATTTGAAAACGCTGTAAAACCCCAGAATTGTCCTGAATGTGAAGAAAAATTACCCTCAGAACTCGTAAGGAAACTAATGGCAGGTTTACCGGCATATTGTGAAGCTTGTGGTTCAGATTTGCCAGAAACGAGCGAAAAGGATAAATGATAACCAGAATGAAAGGATCAGAAAAACTAAGAGAGAAATTACCAGATTATCAAGGAAAAAGAATAATCAAGTTTATGATAATCGCAGCTGTTACTTTTTTTTGCTCTTTAGCATTTCAATTAGTTGTGGATTCATTACCACGAATTTTTAAGGATATTCCTGTCTTACAAATTATAGCTCCATTAACTCCTATAATTGGTTCATTAATCGTTTTATTAATTGGTTTTTTGATAGTATATTCATTCTGGAAAGTTAAAGTAAAATATTTGAATAAATTTGGGGGACTCGCATATCAAAAAGCGTTTAAGTTGGTAGTAATTGGTGTACCAATGGTTATTTCTATAGTTGTGCATAGCTTTTTCCCCACTGATTTTATTGTACCATACCAAGATAGGCAAAACTTTAGTTGGTATTTAGCAACTCCCATTTCTGATATAATTCTCAACTTTTCGATCGTTTTTTTTTCTATTAGACTAGCTTTCAGTTTCTTATTTGTCGGTTTAGGAATGGCTGTAGTTCGTAAGGCTTTAAAGATTTTTGGTATTGATTATATGGGTTTAGTCTATATATATTACCCAAAGGAATCTACGCTTCAAGATCATGAGCTTTATTCCATATTACGTCACCCAACTTATCATACTCTAATGTTATTTAGTATCGGAACCATATTTTTTAGATTCTCATTTTATTCAATTATTTACTTTTTAATATTTATAATAGGAATAAATATACATATCAAATTTGTAGAAGAACGAGAATTAATTCAAAGATTCGGAGAAC
>JBHLKB010000197.1:0-5366 GCA_048887205.1 Candidatus Hodarchaeota archaeon | reverse complement strand
AATTTCACACGATCAAATGATTCAGAAAGAATCTGGTCGCAAAAAGTAGTGCAAGAAGATAAAAATTCACTAAAATAGATGCTGTCAATTGCTAAGTCAGCTGTAAATGGATTAGATAATAAGGTATTCCCGTCTTTTGACATGACAGTAAGCAGTACTGGCTGTTCAGCTTCTAATTTCGGGATTTTGCCCACCCGTTTTTTTACCATTCCCTCCATTTGTTCATTTAAGCGTGATAATTCCATACGTTCAGCCAAGGGTGCTTTTGATTCCTTTAATTTCTCCCATATTTCTAATTGTTTAAGTAATTCATCATGTTCATAGGAAATTTTTATTGCTAACCGTTTTATTCCATAAGATTCAGCTAATTTTTGCGCTTGGGTTAAGAATCGTCGAGCTGCTTTAATATCTAAGTTTACTAAAGCCAATTTCGCTTGTAATATGAATGTCTCACAAAAAACTAGATATGAATGTGATTTTTCAGCTATAGTTAACAGTTGGGTAATAAGAGGTTTGATCTCTTCTAAAATTTCTGCTTCATTAGATATACGTAAATCAGCTAAGAGTAATTCACACAAATTAAGTAATATCAATAAACGACTTTCATAAATCAAATCCTCCTCTTCAAGGAGCTGCTTTAATATTTCTTCAGCTTTACCCCGATTGAGAGCTCGAGAGCTAGTTTTCAATAATAGAGCCTTATTCATAAGATACATCAAATTTGTTTGTTTGTCTTTTAATTGACTGTTTAATTGCTCCAAATCATGAAGAGAAATCCGTGCTCGTTCAAAATCGCCCTGATAAATTAATATTTGAATTAAATAGTCATAGGTATTAGCTAGTTGTCCTAAAGCTCCTAACTCACGAAATATTGCCATAGATTGTTCTATGCATTCTAATGCACTATCCAATTCTCCTTTCATTTTATAACAGCCAGATAAACCGTTTAAAATAATAGCCATCATTCCTTTATTGTTCAATTCCTTGCAAAGTTCTAAATTTTGCTCATAAAATCTAATACTACGATCTAATTCCCCTTTCATCGCATAACTCGCCGCCAGAGAGTTAAGAACTCCTGCCAGCCAAAATTTATTGTTAAGTTCATTGAAAATTTTCAAGCTACGCTCATCAAGCATAATACTACGATCTAATTCACCTTTAAAAATATGAAACCATGCCATAATATGTAAACAATATCCTATACACGATTTATTACCACTTTCCTCAGCAAGAACCAAACCTTGCTCCAAATATTTTAAAGCACGGTTAAACTCACGCTCATAAATAAGTATACGGGCAATCGCTACCAGGGAATATGCAATTTCCTTTTTAACACCAAGTTCTTCTCGCAATGAAAAACTAAGCTCAAACTGCTTTAGTGCTTGATCAGCATTAAGTTTTTGAATATAATACCATCCTTTCAGATAAGCTATATATGCTTCTCTTTGCTTGTAGTCTGCTGGTAATTCTTTTGTTAATGTTTTAAGCAGATCTTCTCCCCGCTTAATGATTTCGTGAGATTTATCCGGTTGAATAAGTAATGATTGACCTTCAGCCATTCTTAATAAGATATCAACTGACAAGAGGTTTTTTCCTAATCCTAAACTCTCTTTATACGTTTGTTCAGCAAGTTTGACAAGATCTTCAAATAAACCTCGCTCACCTAAGAGCTCACACTTGAGGAGATGACATAAAACTATATCATGAAGAGAATGTCCTCCCTTTTCCTCGAAACTCTTTATTATTTGGTCTGCTTCATCAAGCTTACATTCATCAATGAGTTTTTTTACCTGAGATAACTCCTTAGGTTCTGAATGGGAGATATTTTCAGTCATATAGAACCAATTTTAGATAAACTTGGATTATAAACTTATGAATGTTTAAGCTAATTATGATTTTAAATATAACGTAAAAGATAAGAAAATTAGAATAAAATTACTAAAAAAAGAAGGTATAAAAAAAATATAATTTTAAGGTATAAATGCTTGCTTTACTGCTTTTTTATTCTTTTTTGCTATTTTTAACAATTTTTGCTTTTTCTACTTCTTTAATTGGTTTCACCGGCTTTAAATAATCAAGTGGAGCTTCACAAACCCAGCACACGTTTTCCAAATCAGTAACTGCTCGCGCACAATTATCACAATAAATTGTCCCACATTCACAGATATAGGAGAATCGCAAGACTTCACCTCTGCACACTAAGCAAATCTTCTTCTCTTTATGAATTGCCACTTCCGTTTCAAAGACTATAGTTGATAATAAAGCACGATTTTGAACCATTCCGTTGATTTGCTCCTCTAGTTGTGCTAAATCGAAGCGTTCAGCAATTGTAGCTTTTGAATCCTTTAACTTCTCCCATAAGCTTAACCTTTCCTGTAGATTAGTGCTTTCACTTGCAATTTTGGTCGACATCTGAGTAAGTCCAAATCTTTCAGCTATTTGTTGAGCTTGAGTTAAAAATCGCTTAGCCTTATTTATATCAAAGGTCAAAAGTGAGAGTTTTGCCTGTAGCAAGTGAGTCTCAGCTAAAACCCAGTAAGCCCGTTGCTGTTCAGAAAATTCTAACAACTTTCTAAGATATGGATTTATTTCATCGAGTATATTCAGATCATTTGTAATCCGCAGTTCAATAAGAAGCAAATCGCACAGGTTAATAAGAGCTAAAATGCGTTTCTCCCCTAAGAACAATTGTATATTTCTTGAAATTTCAATTTCATCAATTACTTCCTTAAAGAGTTTTTCTGATTCTGCTCGGTTCTTTGCTCGCAGACTCGATTTCAACAATAAAGCTTTATAGTAAAGATATATAATATCGTTAATTTTGGATTCATCTTTCATTTTATATTCAGATATCTGTTGAAGGCACAATTTTGCATTTTCGATATCATTCAATTTAATCAATATGTCAATTAAAACCCCTAAATAATATACTAAATATGGTGGATAACCATTCATAATAGCACGCTCAGCAAATATTTTCGCTTTATTATAGTCTCTTAACAACTGATAGTTTTCGGCGATATTAATAAGGCAAGCAGATGTTAATTCTTTATCATCACTCCCTTCTGCAAGTTTTAAAGCTCTTTGATTATATTCTAAAGAACGATGAACTTCACCTTTCCAAGTGTAAACATTAGCTTTTATCCTGATCATAAACGATTCTCTCTCATTAAGCTCTATATGTAATTCTTCTTTCATCTTCTGAAATAAAACGTCTGCTTGGTTGAGGATATTTTCAGTTTTATTTATGTCCCCAACCATTGCATGGTAAAATCCTTGAATCATTAATCCATCAAACGATGAAAGTAAATCTCCTCTCTCCTGACTCTCTTTAATAAGCTGGTCAGCAAAATCAATTGCATCTTTGTATCGTGCATCTCTATATAAAAGATTGGCTTTTAGAAGTTTACAAGTGTGGATTTCTAGTTCTGTTAAATTATCCCTTTTTTCAAATTCCAAAACAATTTCCCATGCTTTCTCAAGCTCTCCTTGATGTATCAGTTGTTTTGCACGAATTAATTCCTCAGGTTTCTGTTGATTTATTATCATTATCGAATATACTCAAAAATACCTTAAAGTCAAGTGAAGTTAATGGAAATCGGTTGGAATATTGTAATAATAAAATATATGACGAGTAACTATATAAATTTGACAAACTAAAATTTAGGTTAATAAGATATAAAAAAAGAAATAAAAAAGAAAATTGGTTTTAGTATTTAATGCGTTTACTTTACTGCTTCAAAATACATATACCATTGCTCATCGTCTTCTATAAAGTCTGTTCCTAAATGTTTATGTTTTGTCTTTGCCAAATCACGTGGAACAGATTCACTTGCAGGCTTATAGTCTGTTATAACTTTTAAAACAGTTCCAGGTCTCATTTTCATGAGCTGTTTTTTAGTTTTTAAAGCTGGAACAGGACATACTAACCCGCAGACATTTAATTCCGTGTCAAATTTCATATTCTTTATCTCCTTGATTTTTTTTTATTAATAATTTAATCACATATGATTGAAAATAGAGGTTCCTCCATATCAGGTTCAGCTTTCATTTCTAGTTCCATTAGTTGAACTAAACGTAAAGCTTCATATCTAACTTTCTTTGGTTCAAGTCCGATATTTCTTGAGATATCCGAAATAGTACTTGAACCTTGAATTGTTATATAATCTAATACTTGCTGTCTTGGTGTTTTCTCAAAGTTCATTAATTCGCGCTTTGATTTTAGATTAATTGCTGTTTTCAACTCTTCATCATTAACTTCACCTTGTTCGAATAATCCCTTTTCAATTGCTTTTTCAACAAGCTCCTTACCTAATTCAGTCCACGCTAAAACTGTAGTATAACCATCTTTCGACCCTACTTCTCCTGCAGTAAGATCAGAATATATTGCAGGGAAATCTTGACAGTGAGAACAGAAATGGTTACAGTTTAAACATCTTCGCGCTTCTTGTAAAGCCATATCTTCATTGAACATTTTATCAATTTCATCAAAACTCCAACTAATTTCTTCTGTTGCTTCATCTAGAGTTTCTGGTTTTAATGAGTAATCTTTTGGAGGTTTTTTAGGTCCTGTGAAAAATGAATTCTCTATCTTAAATCTTCCTTCCATTAAACTTTCTCCCTTCAAATATCGGTCAATTGAAAATGCAGCTTCTTTTCCGTGAGCTATTGCGGCAATCGCCACAGCTTTAGAATTACTGATAATATCTCCACCAGCAAAAACTCCAGGAATGTTAGTTTCGAAGGTAACCTCGTTTACTTTTATTCTATTTCGCTCCTTTTCTAATTTATTATTTGTCGCCGCATCAATTTGTTCGAAATCTACCGCCTGACCAACTGCAATTACAATAGAATCCACTGGTATTTCATGATCTGATCCCTCAATTTTATTTAATGGTCGTTTTCCATTTTCGTCAGGATTGCCCCACTTAATATTATAACAATTCAATACTAATTTTTTGTCATTATTCTGAGTGATTTTAGAAGTTGAAGTGGTAAAGTGATATTCCATAAAGTCTATTTCATTATCAGGGATGTCTCTTAAGACCAGTTCAAGTTGTTCTTCTGACATGATATCAACTAGGTGAACTTTTTCAGCGCCTAACCTAAGAGCTGTTTGAGCAACATCAACAGCGACTGCTCCCCCTCCTATTATACCTAGTGTTTTACCTTTAAATTCTTCTTCATTCTCCCAGTATCGATATTTTCTATCCATGAGAAAACTAATTGCTACATGCACATTTGGTAAATTTTCACCTTCTAAGTGAAGAGTACGAGGTTTATATTGACCAGTTGCTATAAAAATAGCTTCGAATCCACCATTCTTCAGATCGTCAATAGTCATATCAGGTCCTAATGGTTTATTC
>JBHLKB010000196.1:0-5374 GCA_048887205.1 Candidatus Hodarchaeota archaeon | reverse complement strand
AATACTGATAATGGTTTACACTTGTTTGATTCTCATTTTAATACCATTTCTGGTAATAATATATCTGCTAATACAGATGTGGGAATCTACCTTGACCAGAGTACTTCGAACACTATTTCTAATAATCTTGTAAATGATAATCAAAACTTAGATGGAATTGATCTTGTCACAAACAGCAATAAAAATGTACTTTCAGGCAATACAGCTAATAATAATGGTCAAAATGGGATTTTAATCGATAATTGCGATGAGAACACTATTTCTGGGAATACTGCAAACGAAAATCAATATGGTTTTCTATTAAATGGTGGAAACAATAATATATTATTATCCAATACAGCAAATTATAATACTTTTAACGGTATTTTTATGGTTACAACAAGTACATATAATATGATTTCAATGAATACTGTGAATTACAACATAGGATTCGGCATTTATAGTATAATGTGCTCAAATAATCAATATCTTCAAAATACAATGAATCACAACTTAGATGGGGGGATCATATTAATTTCATGTCTAGATTCAATTATTCATAATAATGTGGCTTTTAATAATTCATTAAGTGGAATTTTTCTTACTGCTGGAACTATTAATATAACATGTACCCAGAATACTGTTTATGAGAATAAAGAAAATGGTATAAGAGTTACAAGTACTTCAGAGTCTTTAATTGAGAATAATAATGCCCACCATAATGGATTTGACGGGATAAGATTAACCTCTAATAGTCGATGGAATATTCTAAAATCTAATCTCATTCAATACAATAATTTAAGTGGAATTAGTCTGGGTTCTGGTTGTGATTATAATCTCCTAACAGGTAATACTGCTACGAATAGTAAAGAACATGGAATCTTCTTAGACACAAGCGATAGTAACACCTTAACTGGTAATACTGCTAATAATAATGAAATGAACGGAATTCAGCTCCTATCAAGTAATACAAATAGTATTATTTCTAATACAGCTAATAATAATAATAATGGAACCTTTTTAGACAATAGCGATAATAATATAGTTGCTAACAATGTATTCCTAGGTAATGGCGATTGCTATAATGAGACAGGAAGTACAGGTAATATTTTTGAAAATAATGTATGTACTGGCGTAGTGGGAGCGGGTTTAGCAATAGATCTAAGTACAATTTTACTGATTCTCTGCATTATAGAAGGCGTAGCTCTCGCGGCAATTATCGCAACCTATTTCATTAGAAAACGAAAATCCTAAAATTCTCTCTTTTTTTTTATTATATTATTGAATAAAGTTTATAGATTGTCAAATATCTTGAAAGATATTCAAGTAATTAAGTAATAATTCAAAATTCATAAAAATTTGTAGAGGAAAAATAAAATTTTTTAATCAGGTGTAAGTGAATCTAGATCTGATAAATCTAAGCCACTATCCATAACCTCTGGCGCTTCTGCTAAGAATTCATCTAAAATTTCTTTTAGTTCATCCCCTGATCTCTTCAGTATTAACCTAATTAAACCAATATTTATATCTGGATCTGAAATGAGTGTAAGTACTCCCTTAGGACCACAGCTAGAAGCAAAAATCTTACCACCACCAAACTCCGAGGTGACTATTTCAAGATTACCAAGTTCTAAGTTTTTACCTTGTTCTTCTGATGCACAGAATACAGCGCTCGCAATAGCACCAATTCCATCGACATCAGCAGGGAAATAGGAAAATTTAGAAACACTTGCGATAGTTAATCCCGTTCTATCAACCAAAATTACTTTTTTGATACCACTTTCGCTCTTTATTATTTTGCTGAGAATATTATCGAAACTTTTAGTATCAATACTAATATTCATACACCTTTTTAACTAATTTTTAGAGTTTTGATTATTTATTTAATAATATATTCTTCAATCTTTAAAACTATTATAATTATTTGAATTTATAAAATTATCTATTTAAAATCTTTCATAGGAAATTTAGGAAAATAAATTTATTAGAAGGAGATTTTAAGGATTTATATTAAATTTCTAATAATTTAAATGATATATATTTATCATATATTAATAAAACCAACGTATAATTTGAAATGAAATCAAAAGTGAAGAGAGTATAGGTATATAGACTTATGAGAAATGGAATAAAGAAGAGATTGCATAGAGTTATGATAAAAATAAATAGAAAGAGTATTACCTGTCCATATGCAAAAGCTTGTATAAGTGCGGAAAATTGTAATAGGTGTAATAAATTTTATCGAAAATGCACTAAATTTATTGGTTTTATTACAGTTCCTAAATAATAATAAAGGTTATCGAAAATGAATCTGGGTTTGAAAAATAAGGTTGCTTTAGTATTAGCATCGAGTAAGGGGTTAGGATTTGCCTGTGCTAAAGGATTTTATGAAGAGGGGGCTAATGTAGTGATGTGCAGTCGTTCAGAAGAAAATCTGAGTATTGCTAAGAAAAAAATAGAAGTGGTAAAATCCATTAGTGCAGAGAACAGGATTCTCTCCATAGTTGCAGATTTAATGTTTGAGGACCAGATAAAGAATCTTGTGGAAAAAACCTTAAAAGAATTCGGAAAGATTGATATTCTTGTACATAATGCTGGTGGTCCTCCTTCAGGTCCAATTGAAAAAATAACAAAAGAAGAATGGTTAAATTCGATTGATTTAAATCTTCTTTCTTTCATCCAAATAACTGATTTAATAATCCCGATTATGAAAATGCATAACTATGGGAGGATTATAGCTATTACATCTGTTTCTGTAAAACAACCATTAAACAATTTAGTTTTATCAAATACAACAAGGCTTGGTGCTGTAGGATTTGCTAAAACGCTCTCAAATGAATATGCAGAATATAATATTTTAGTGAATGTTGTATGTCCTGGCCCAACACTTACTGATCGCATGAAAGAATTGATAAATAAGACAGTAAAAGATACGGGAAAATCTTATGAACAAGTTGAAAAAACATGGATAGATCCTATACCTTTAGGACGATTAGGAAAACCAGAGGAACTAGCAAATTTAGTTGTATTTTTAGCCTCTGATAAAGCTAGTTATATTACCGGAACTGTTATACAAGTCGATGGAGGTTTTATAAAAAGTTCTTTTTGAAAAGTATAATTTAAGAATTATCTTACCTAAATATTTCAAAAATTTAATTAAGAAAATTTTGGAATATCTTTGTATATTATAAGATTAGATTTTTATATATTATATTATCATTATTAGATCAAATTTATAAGAATATTCATCATTAAAAATTGAAAAAAGAATCTTAAAAAACAATAATCTGATTAGTATAGATATTTTATTAATTTGATCTCGGATTTAAAAGCAGTTTAATAATTTTTAGATTAAAAAGAAAAATTTTGGACCAAAATGGTGTGATAGATTAATGAAAAAAGTTAAAAAAAGTTGTCTTTTAATTGTACTTATAATTTGTATCTCACTTTTATTACCAGCTATATATAATGATAAAAATTTTACCTCATTAATGAAGGAAGATGTAAATAAAATTCATAATTCCGCTTCACTCGATCATACAAAACAATGGATTGAAAATCCTTATTTTAATTCTTCACTAAATTGGTATTCATCTAAAGAGGGAGATTTATCAGATACTGATGCTACAATAAGTGGAGAACAAGCAAATTATGAAATTTTAGGTGAAGAAGGAACTTTTTCATTAAATGCGGATCCTCCACTAGCTTCAGATTGGGTAGTAAGACAGAATCCAGCATTTCCAGCTTATCCACAATGGCCAGTGGGGGTAGATCAATATACAATTGATGGTGGAGGTTTCTGGGCAAGACATCGATGGGATGAGGATCCTAGGCAAACCCCTAGTGTTCAGTGGGTTCAGGAATTTAAATTACCAAAAAACATGAGTGATTATATTATAACGTCAGCAGACCTTAGAGCAGAAGTCAATGCTACAGTTGATACTAATGTCGACGTTAATCCAATTTATGGCGACGTTCCTATTGGTGATAATAATGGAAGTGCACAAGGAGTAGTTTATGATTTTATTCATTTTTATGTTAGGGTTGCTAAACCTGATTTTAGTGAATGGTATGAGATTGCTTGGAATCAGACACAACGGCTTGGTGCACCAAGTTATCTAGTAATGAGTAACACATTAATGGAGACAGTTTCAGAAGAATCATTAATTTTCTTTCTAACATCTGCTTTAAGTCTTAATGATTTTAACTTTACTTTAATAGTGGGAATGGATATTTTCTGTGAGGATAATTGCAACTCTGATAGAGATGAATTTACATCAATTTATATAAGATCTGTAAGCTTAAATTTCACATATATGAAAAAAATAAATCAATTTACTACGGTGTCTTGGAATCAAGATGGTGAAAAACCTAATGATGTAAGCAACAATACTATTACAGTAAATGAAGCTCTACTTGATTTTGAGTATAAGATTAGTGAATCTTGGCCAACTATATCCCCTAATTCAGAAATAAGAATGTATATTAATAGCATTAAGCATTCAGAGACTGTCAAATTATCAACAGCAACCACTTCTTTACAAAAAGCAAAACAAGGAGGTTTTGACGTTACTTCTTTAATTGCTGAAGATCAAAATATTAACGTTACAATTCAGGTTTATCTAGCAGATGAATTTGCGTTAAATAGAAGTATTAATATTTCAATTGATAATGTATATCTCAATATTTCGTATACTGAATCTTTTCCAGATATAAAATCAGACTTGCAATTGTTTTTAAATGGTGTAGATAAGACCCTTGATCCAATTATATCACTTCCTTTAGATGAAAATCTAAACATAACTATAAAATATATAGAAAATCAAACGGGAACCCATATTACAAATGCCTCAGTTCAATTGGAAGGGAAAGTCTCTGCTATTTTAAATGAAAGCATAGTTTTGCAACACTATTCAACTATAGTTAATACATCAAAATTAGGAATCGGAGTAAAAATTTTAACTATAACCGCCCAAAAAGATATTTATGATACTCAACAAATTCAATTTTTTGTTGAAGTGACAGAAAGAGAGACAGAATTAAATTTATTTGTAAATGGTATTCAAAAATATGGTGGTAATAAAATTCAAGTTGATGTTAACGCAACAATAAATATTACGGTTCAATATAGAGATTTTATTAAAAAAAATCATTTACCTAATGCAAGTGTTAATTTAATAGGAATAGGTAAATTAAATGAATCAAGTAATCAATATAATATAACTATTTATGCCAAGGATTTAGGTCAAGGCTTTACTGTTATGAGTATAATCGCTCAATTGGTTAATTATGAATCTCAATCCATTGAATTTTATATTGAAGTAATTGAGAGAGAGACAGAATTAAGGTTGTTTCTAAATGGTATTGAAAGATATGATGGCGATACTATTCAATT
>JBHLKB010000195.1:3070-5380 GCA_048887205.1 Candidatus Hodarchaeota archaeon | reverse complement strand
TCTTTTGAAAGTCTTCAAAAGTTAAAAAAAGATCAAATTGTATTTGCATTAAATCCCAGAACTAACTATTTAATTGACCAATTTCAGAGTTATATAAAATCAATGGATCAAGAGGATAGAAATGTATTATTTGCAGTATTCGATGGTAATAAAGATGAGAACCAAATTAATAAATATCTTAAAAAGCGGAATGTTAAATTATCAAAGGATGTAAATCAAATTCTTGAGAAATTGAGAGATCTTAAAGTTATTGATGAGTATAATAATATTAATGAGATTGGGAATATAGTGGCTACAATATTGAAGTTAATTCCTGATTTATAATCTTTTTTAAAATTAGCTTCATGAATAAGATTAATTATATAGTAACAAGTGAAAATCCATAGATCGGAACTCATCCACTAATTAAGCATCTTGCTCAAGTTCTTTTGAATTAATACATTTAAATTATTATGTGAATTCTATTTAAAATTTTCACACAAAACTTTAAGTAAATAATTTTAAAGAACTGATTCTAGTTTTGTATCAAAGTCGCTCCTCTTCAAATGCTATAATTCATTAGTCCTCAATGGTTGCCACATTTTTCAATGATGTATATTGAAAGCTTTAACTTAGAATTCTGTTTAATTTGATTTAGATTTTTTATAATTTCCATTAGTTTTTTACTGAATGTACCTGAATCAAGTTCAGTTCGGCATAAATCTTGTATTTTATGGCAATAATCTATAAATTTTGCACTTTTTTCGTATACTGCCATGATTTATCCTTTCCTTATTTTTTATATAAAATTCTTTAATTTTAATTAATTATTAGTTAAATCAATTTCCTCAATTTTTAGATAACACTCATTAAGTGTATCTAACAATATATTTGCTGTATCATCAGAGATCCTATTTTTCTCTAATAAATTATATACTTCATCCCTAGCACGGTCTATAAATTGTTGAGCTAATGACAATGCTGAATCTGCGTCAATATCGCGTGAAAGTTTAATAATCGCAAGTTCTAACTGCAAAGCACTCAATTTTATTAGGCGTTCTAAATATTTACTCGGACAGTCACCAAGTTGCTCTTCAATAAAGTCTCCAAGATTCAGAAGCTCAACTTCAATTGAAGCAATATCATATCCACAAGTAATACCTTTAACGTAATCAACAGAATTTCCCATTAATATTATGACAAAATTTCTTATTTGATGTAGAGATAAAATCATTTCATCTCTTATTTCTTTAGATATTAAATCAATTTTACTATAGAATTCTGTCTCGAATTCAACAAATCTTACAATTGCCTTTACTATAATTTCATTAAACACACCTTGATCGAGATCTCCTGCTTCAACTAACAAATATGCATCTCTTAAATCTTCTTGGGCTAAACATAGTTTAAATCTTATACTGTCTGCTATTATGAAGTAGAGATTCTCATCAACGTAATCTATTAAATATTCAAATAATTTATCCCCACGTTGAAAACAATTTTCAAGATTTACGTTAATACAAAATATTTGATTAATAAATTCCTCATCACCTGGAAATTCTAGATCATTATTTGTCGAATTTACTTCTAAATAATATTTTCCTAGTTTTAATGGGATATTGATTGTATAATTCATATCTTCCTGAAAAATAATACCTGATTGCAGAATTACACCTTCCTCATCAGTTAAGAAAAATTCTCCAGTAGCTTTACTATCGCTAGTACCATCATTATCAACAATGCATAATTGATAATAAAAACCATCATAATAAAGATATATATTAGGTGGTGTAGTATCATCATCAAAAACTTCAAAGGAAGAAATAACCTGAGTAATTTTTTCATCACCTTCTCGATCGTTATCAGCATCAATTGCAACAATAGTAAAATAATTAAAACCCCCAATAATCCTTGGATTTTCAATTAAAATTTGATTATCTCCATTATCATCATAAAACAACTCATCATTAAACTCAATATATAGTTCAGAAATCCCTGATTTGTCTTCAACTAAAATATCAATAATTATGAATTCATAATTATCATAAACGCAATTGTTCGTGATATTAACATATATAATCAATGGACCTTCATCATCGTCATCTGTAATGTTAATCCATACAGTAATAGTTGTGTTTAATTTATCGCCGAGTCTATCAGTATCCGCGTCACTTGCAGTAAAGGTAAATTTATGACTTCCTAAAATATTGTGGATTTGATAAATTCCACTGGGATCTAAAGATAAACCTGAACTATCTGAAGCATTAACTATAAGTTCTCCAGGATTTCCATCGGTATAATCCCCCGTGTAAATATAAGATATTTCTGGAT
>JBHLKB010000195.1:0-2970 GCA_048887205.1 Candidatus Hodarchaeota archaeon | reverse complement strand
ATAAGTTCTCCAGGATTTCCATCGGTATAATCCCCCGTGTAAATATAAGATATTTCTGGATGTAAAATATCATCATCTGTAATGTTGAAAAACTCGAATTTTTCAACATACTCATCCCATAGAAAATTAAGAAAATATTCTATTTTAGCTATTAAAGATACATTCTCTTCAATAGTATTAGTATTAATAATTATTGGCCCAACAAGATGGGTTTCAGATTTCCCATCTATATAGATTGGGTCAGATAATTCTAAATTGAGTGTATTATATACCTTAACATAGTGATTACCTGATTCATTATACCATTTTCCACTAGAATTTTCAGATTTTAAATAGATTTCTAAATTCTCCGCCACATACCACATAGATGGTGATGATTCTACCTCAACATTAACATATAATTTTAATTGTTCATCATCCTGGTTCAAATACAGGATATTTCCAATATGAACTGTATTATGAATTAGCTGACTTCTTAAGTTGGCAATATCTTCACCAGTTAATGAATCATTATAAATTCCCATAACGTAAATAGTGAAGATATCGATATTATTTTCAAAAAGGGGATCATTTATAATTGTCTCATTTAAATTTTCCTCAGAATTACCATAAATCTGCAAAATTATATAATTTCGCCAATCTAAATAACTCCAATTAAGCGCATCTTGAGTATATACATCTGTCCAAAATTTTTGGAATTTTTGATAAGCCGAAAGATTTTCAAGTTCTTGTAGTCCATCATTCAAGCGAGGATTTAATACATTTTTGCTCGATTCTTTATTATTGATTCTAGAATTAAAATTAAAAGAATTATCTTGAGTTATAATTGCTGCTGTAAAAATGCAGAAAAGAAGCGCAGCCATTAACGATATTATTATTTTGGTATTAGCTTTATTCATAGATTATCTATATCTTATTTATTTCCGATATTTTTGTCATACACTATACGGCAAGTTAAAAGATTATTGTTACATATTTAAACATTAAGTAAATTATCCAATTTCCACTTTTTCACATGATAGAAAAGAAAATCGAGAGAATTGGAGTAAATTTTAAAGTTTCTTAAAAGATGGGAGATTATTAGTTTTATGTTAACCCATTAATATTCCTTCCGTTGTTTCGCTGTGTGGAGTAGATTTTTTTGTCGGTGGAAAACGTAGAAAAATTCATTTTATTCATTTGAAAAAAAAGAAAAGTTTTGATCTGGTAAATATGACATTATATACAGATTAAAATAGATTGAAATTATGACTAAATTTGTTGTAATTTTCATTATTAAGAAAATATAAAGTCTTATTTGCTAGAGCCTTCTTAGATAGAATCCCATTTTCATGAAGTTTATCAGTATATTTAGCAACTGTAATTGAATGCATATTTAATTGCTCTGAAATTTGAGTTCTTGTTATACCTTCCTGATGCAACTTTAGAAAGTTTATTATTTCTTTACACTTATCTTTTGATATTAAATAAATTATCATTCTATCTTCAGATTTTACATTGGCGTCGAAATATGTTTCTTTATTCTCAATTTTCTCTTTACAAATATACATAAACTTGATTAAAATATTTAAATGCCACTCTACGACTGGGATATTTAGACCTAAATTAGATACAATATTATAAAAATAAACTCCAGGATTTTTTTGAATATATTTATAAATTTTTTTTCTATTATGATTTATTAGAATTTCATTTCTAGTAAGTTTTGAACCTTCTACTATGAAATTTTTTTCTATAAGAGATTTTAAAATAGTTCTGATGCCATTTATATTGATATTTACGCCAGATTTTGCAAATCTTGAACTTATAAAAGGGACAATATCATTTACACAGAAGAATCTATTCTTATCTAAATATTCATTAATTACTTCTAAGACGCTTTGTTCATAGCTAGTAATTATTTCTCGCCTTTTATGATAAATTATATATACTGTTTTATAGATTTTAGATTTCGTCTTTATCTAATTTATCCAAGATATTATTTATAATTTCGTCCCTTTCTTTCGGAGTTAATGCAAGCATTTCTTTAATGAATCTGATTTTCATATCTCCCTTCAAACCTAATGCATCAACCTTATTTAAAAATTTTTCTGAAACAATTGTTAATTCTATTTTTTCTAAATAAGTTCTCTTCTTTTCTGTTATATTCTCGTCAAATATCTGGAGTAATAAATCCCGATTAGTCAAATTACTTAGAATTTCTTTTGAAAATGGACCTGTGCCTATAAATCTTCTTGACATAATATTTTCAAGTATTTCATCCCGTTCTTTCGGACTTAAAGCAAGAATTTCTTTTATGAATTCTTGCTTCTCATTTTCATCAAATCCTAAATTATCAATTTTTCTCAGAAATTCATTATTAATAGTTGTAAGTGGTATTTTTTCTTCCTCGGATCTTCCATCAATAAGTGTATGTTTGTCAATAATCTTAAATAATAACTTCTTATTAGAAGCTGTATTCAAAATTTCTTTAGCAGAAGCTCCAAGCCAAGATTGATAAACCTTCTCATCTGTTTCAAATAGGGGCGGAATTTCTCTAATTTTTGTTTTATATATTTTCTGATAATAATAATATGAAGTTCCTGATATAGCAACCACGGAAGCAATTGATATGAGAAAGATAAAAATTATGATAATGGCTATATCAGGTTCAGATTTTTTATTTATTGTAACCTCTTTATAACTGAGATATCCCATAGTGTCATTAGCATAGAATCTAATAGTTAAGGGACCTGAAGGTAGAGCATCCCATAATATTTGATTAATTCTTCCACTTAAATTTGTTATCGTAATATTATTTAAACCACCATCTAGAGTATACCATACCTTATCTAAGTTAGGTTCAATTATAGAAAGATTATAGGATGGAGCAATTGCTCCAAAGGTTTGATTATCTTGGGGTGATAGAATATTGATTATCGGATCAGAATCATCAATTTGATAATTAAAATTATTGAGTCTTACTGTAAA
>JBHLKB010000194.1:0-5396 GCA_048887205.1 Candidatus Hodarchaeota archaeon | reverse complement strand
CAATATCTTCAGAATATTTCAATTTTGAGATATCAAACAACATTGTCCGTGAAGCATTTGAAAAATCTGTATAAAAATTACCAGTTAACTTATGGATTATAAAATCTGAAACTAGTAAAAATTTGTGAGCTTTTTGATAAATCTCTGGTTTTTCATCTTTAAACCAGAGAATTTTTGTTGCGGAAAAATAAGGATCAATTGTCAATCCTGTTGTTTCATAAATTTTATCCTTTCCAATTTTGTTCTTTATGTATTCTACTTGATTAATTGTTCTTCTATCTTGCCAGACTAAAGCATTATGAAGTGGATTCCCCTCTTTATCAACTGGTACAATAGTTTCTCTTTGATTAGTTACAGAGAGGCTAATTATCTCAGTTTTATCAATACCACTCTTTTTAATTGCTTGCTCTATGGTTTTTTTAATAGAATCCCACCATATATTTGCATCTTGCTCTACAAATGATGGGAAAGGATAGAAACTTTGCCATTCTTGATAATCACTGGCAATTATAGTTCCAGCTAAATCAAAAATAAAAGTTCTGCAGCCTGTTGTTCCTAAATCTAATGCGGCAACAAACATGTTAATTTATTCTCTTATAATTTGATTTTTAATATTAAAATTAATGTTAGAAATCTTAATAAAGTTCATTATTCATAATTTAGGACTATTTAATCTTCTTGTATCCACAACTAAGACATATCAATTGCCCTAAACCAACTCTGAAATCTAATCCAGATAAATCCATTAATAATTCGTTACAAATAGGACACCTTGGTTCATATGAAGGGAACCATTGACCTGATATATTGGGTTTTTTTTTTAACATATCGATAAATTTCTTTCTGTCGTATTGGTTCTTACTTAATTGGAATAGCTGCCTTTCTTGAGCTATAGACTTCCCCTTAGGGGCGAGAATCATTAAAAATTTTATCTTTGAAGGATTATTTAATAAAGAGAGTGTTCTTAATATGGCTTCTTTACCATGCGTAAAAAATAATTTAGCTAACTCCGGTGGTGCAAGGCCAACTAATATTCCTTGCTCATTTTCTTTTTGAAATAAAAACTGAAACATTCTATTTTGATCATCAAAAGCCCATAAGAAATTCCAATTTTGAATATCATAATCATTATTAGACGGACCTACTATTCTTTTTATGCTCTGGATCCAAGAATAATGATGATTATTATTTAAATTTGAACTAAGGTCGTTAAAAAAAGCAGGTTCAATCACAGGATAAGTCTTGAAGATTTTTTTCAATGACATAACCCGTATTTGCGTTAATTCGTTAGTTTTAAGATTATCCCAAGGAGTCAATGTAGAAATGGTAAAAAAATCGGTCATATAATACCAATAGTGTTAACTAATAAAAAATCTCTTATTATATATAATTGAAAATATTTAAAATCTGCATTCAATATCATTTTTTGTATGATTACAATTTGGGATTTTAAAGCTGATGCTATACAAAAAGGAGATAAATTAAGAGATGTCTCTCCTCTACATGAGAAAACTGAAGTGGATGAAAATGGTTTCACTCACTATGTATTCAGTAAGGTTATATTTAATAATCCCTGGTATAATATCCCTGAAAATGATTTGGAATTATTTAAAAAGTTTTTAGATGGGGGATCAAGAGCATATCCATCTGATGGGAGTATTCCATGTGATATTGTTGCTGGAGAAGCAAGAAAAATTATTAATAGAATAGTTGAAATTTCGAAAGAACCCAATAATATTTACTACAAAGATGCTTGTGAAACATTGAAGGATGGGAAATTTGATTTAGTTCGTGGAACTTTAAAGTTGTATTTGGCAAAATATACAACTAGAGATTGGAGAAGAAAGAGATTCACAGATGACATCGATTTCTGGACTTTTCAAATCCATTTGTTAGATCATGTTTTAAGGGAAATGGGTTGGATAAAAAATAAAGAAACTGGTGAATGGGAAAAAAAAGTGGAATGGATTAATCCAAATACTGGTGAAGTAAGACATGAAGCACTTTGTGCAGCAAATAATTTGAATCAATTACTTGATTTTGGAGCAGGAAGTTACCTAGAAGGAACAAAACTCGGAGAGATTTTTAATAAAAAAATAAAAAGAGGGCACGATGTGGATCTTAGCGATATAATTAATGTAGCTTTATATAATGATGGGTTATCAGGTAAAAATATGACCGAGTGGAATGAAGCGTGGGTTTCTTTCGAAGCAGCAACTAATACTAGAAATACTAGAATTACTTCAAATCTAATTAGTCTATGTAGATATTCATTGGGTATTGCTGATCATTTAGAAAAAGTTAGTAGTGCTATAAATAAATATCATGAGAAAATATTAGATAAAAATGAGTATCCAGATGACAGTTTAAAAAGGATTTGTCGAACATCAATTCATTGGTTAAATTTTCTAGAAAAAAATGGTCCTGAAGCAACTAGAAACATGATACATAAATTTTTGCTCGAACAGAAAGATGAAAAAATTATTCACGCGAAGAATCTAAGGATTTTTGCTGTCAGGGTTCTAAAATTACTTAATTCTAAATATGAATATCTTAAGATTGTATTTGAGGTTGCGAATTAAATTATAATATTGATTAAAATATATTTTCGTGAAAGATGCGTTTCACGATCATTATACGTCATATAATTAAAAAAAGATAATTTTATTTTTGTTTGGATAAATAACGGATTTTTACAAGTAAATCGCGCAATTCCATTTTATCATTCTCAGGTGTAATGTATTTCTTTTTAACTCCTTCAGATAGCGGAATGGTTTCAATTTTATTCCCTTGGAGTGATACCATATTTCCAAATTTACCTTCTAAAATAAGCTTCATCGCTGCTAAACCAAAACGCAACCCTAAAATTCTATCAAATGAATTAGGTGTTCCAGCTCGCATAGTATGACCGAGAACAACGTTTCGACATTCAAATTCAACTCCATTTTTTTGAAAATCGTGCTTTAAATCATCTCTTAAGTTTAATTCATCGACAATTATTTGAGAAATGTTCAGTTTTACCAATAGTGGATTACCAAATGTATCTTTAGGTAGTTTATCTATAGTTTCTTTTGATATTGTCTTAAAATCCCGTTTTAATGATTCAAAATTTGGATAAGCTCCTTCAGATATAGCAATTATGTGATATTTATAACCAGCATTAACTCTTTTTTTCAAAACATCAATTACATCTTTCTCTAGATCGAACGGAGTTTCGGGAATTAGTATTATATCTGCTCCTGCAGAAATTCCACTGTACATAGTTAAAAAACCAGCATCTCTCCCCATAATTTCAACTACAAACACTCTCTGATGTGAGCGAGCAGTAGTGGTAAGATTATCCATAGCATTAGAGGCTAATTGGGTGGCACTCCAGAATCCAAATGTATAATGAGTTCCAGCTAAATCGTTGTCTATTGTCTTAGGGCATCCTACTACTTTTGCATTAGCATATTTATACATAGTATCAGCTACGCCTAATGTATCATCTCCACCAATAGCAATTAGAGCATCTATGCCAAGCTTATCAAATAGTTTTGTTAATTCTTTTGCCTTTTCCTCTATTGAATCAACCCCTTTAAAAGGATTGGTTCTACTTGTATAGAGAATAGTTCCTCCAACTGTATGTAAATCATCGTGTTCTGCGATATTAAGTGGGATTGTTTTGTTTTCTACAAATCCTTTCCACCCTTTTAATATTCCAACGCACTCTATACCCGCATCGTAAGCTTTGAGCATAATTCCATAGAGTACGGAATTTAAACCAGGGCAATCACCTCCTCCAGTTAAAATTCCAACTTTTTTTATTTGACTTTCCATATCATTTCACACTCTTGATTTAGTGAGATTATAAATAGTCTATAATAAAAATTTATGATTATTTCATATTTTATATTTATTCTAATTCCTTTTCATCAAATTTCTTAAAGCTATATTTCGATTTGTCTTGTGGAATAATATAACTCCCTCCTTGGGGATCTACTATTTTTAAAGTGAATTTAAAATCTCCGTCAATTGCTTTTTTCAGGTTCTCTAAAAGCTCTTCTATTTCGGTTATTTCTGGATCATTCTTCTCAAGATTGTTTTTATAAATTGACACAGCACTTTCAAATCTAAATAATATACCTTCTACATTTGTATAATAGAAATCTGCTCTTGGACCTGGTTCAACGATAAGTTCCAATTCTGGAATTTCTAACTTGCCAGCTGGTGAACGATATATCTTAGATTTGAGATCATTTTCGTTTGTTATTTGTAAGGTCATCATTCCAGCTTCAATATTTGTGGTTAAAGGAATTATATCATTTTTATGAAAATTGCATGAATTACATTCAAATTTTAATATGAGCATTTTATCTCCATCTGGTAGATCATAAATACTTTTAATGATATCAATTATACCTTCTTGACATGAAGGACACTTAAAGGAATAAACTACATCACTATTTTTCTTCTCATTAGGCATATGCTTATTTCCTACTTCAAAATATATTAAATTTGGATGATAAGGTTTTAAAGTTTCTGAAAAATGATTTAAAATTGTATTTTTCTGAAAAGGAATTAATTATTATAACAATTATTATTATAAATTCTATATTATTGTTTCGTATTGTAGTTATATAAGTAAAATCAATAGAACTTTTATTCATTGTGCCTTTATTGGACATATTGCATTCAAAACAAATAAAGTAAAGTTAGGTGAATAAATTGTCAGACAATGAAAAGATTGTGGAAATATCAATGCATTGCAGAGGTGGCCAAACTTGTATTACTGCAAGTCAATTATTAGCGGAAATGGCATTTGAAGAAGGTTTCCAAGACGCAATTGCTATCCCAATAATAGGGGCTGAACGGAGGGGAGCTCCAATACAGGCATTTACAAAAGTTTCTAAGAGTAAAGCCATTAAAACATATGATAGCGTAGTAAATCCAGATTATATTCTTATGTTTGATACTTCATTATTAAGCATACCAAAGATAAAAGCCACTATAAAGGAAGGTGTAAATCTAATAATCAATAATCCAGATCCTATAGATACGAGTAATCTCCCTAATAATATAAAGATCTTTATTGTTGATGCTACAGGAATATGTATCAAAAGGGATTTCATGCACGCGAGTGGACCAATTCTGAACATTCCTATGTTAGGGGCTTTTGGGAAGATTACGGGGTATTATAATCTTAATACAATGGAAAAAGTAATTAAAAAAGAATTTGGAGAAAGTAGAGTAGAAAAAAATATGAGCGTTGCTAAAGACGCATATGAGTCTGTAAGAGAGATGTAATTATGTCAGAATCTAAAAAATGGAAAAAAATTAATAAATCAGTAAAAGAGCGTCCTAAAGTTCAAGAATATAAAAATTGGAAAGAATTATCACCAATTCCAATTTCATTA
>JBHLKB010000193.1:0-5430 GCA_048887205.1 Candidatus Hodarchaeota archaeon | reverse complement strand
ATTTTTTAAAGATTAGATTTGATGATTGAAAAGGTACTTCAAAGGATTGACGTCTTATTAAAGAAAGCGAACTATGAAACATTAATTTTAGGAAATTTTGCTACAAAGAAAAACAGACTCTGTTTTGATCTCTTAGTTAAAAAAGAAGATCAGATATTTAGTGTAAAAATATTTCCTAATATTGATAATTTAAACCCAGATATAATTCGAGATATTAAGTCTTTATCTACAATTCTCAAATCAAAGCCATTATTAATCGGAATAAAGAATAGGTATCAAAAATTAGATGATAATACAATCTATATAAGAGAAGGTTTACCCTTTATAACTCTTAATACATTCGAGAATATCCTTAACGATAATTATCCTTATATCTTAGCAAGAAGAGGTGGTGGAGTAATATTTTTGAACGGGACTTTAATGAAAACATTGAGGGAAAATCATAAAATAACCAGAAAAGAACTCTCAGAAAGTTTAGGTGTAACAAAAAGAACATTGTGTGCATATGAAAATGAATCTATGCGTCCATCTGAAAAAGTTGCTGAGAAAATATTAGAGATATTAGAAAATAACGATCTTTATAGAAAAATTAACGTTTTTGGATGGCCTATTGAGAATGTTTTTGATGATGAAGAATTCCTCGAAGAGAAGGAATTAAGTGATTTTGAATCCCACGTCCAAAATATAATAAAAGATATCGGTCTTTCTTCATATTGGTATAAAAAAGGTTCAATACCATTCAAATTAACTCTGTACTCTCCATCAGAAAAAAGACAATTAGAAGGATTTTATCCTCTTTTTTCGGGAATTTCTGAAGAACAGGACAAAGTTAATGAAATGAGTTTTAATTGCCTAAAAATGTTCGCAGATTTATTCCACAAGACTTCACTGTTAATTATTGATAAAGATATTAAAATTCCTGAGACATTTAGAAAAGGAAATATTCCTATTGTTAGAATTAATAATTTAGAAAAAGTGGATGATGAAGAAGAATTCATTGAACTCATCCAAGAATCATGAGGTCAAAACGGAATTGATTTGTGGGATAGACGAGGCTGGTAGAATATAATTCAATTCGAATTATATGTTAAAAGGCTCTGTCTTAGGTCCTATGGTTTTATGTGGGGTATGTTTTAATAAATCAAAATTAGACTTTTTATCCGAAATAGGAGTTAAAGATTCAAAGAGATTAACTCCTAAAAAGAGGAGTGAATTAGCTAATTTATTAAAAAGTAATTGTTATTCTCATAAAATCGTTGTAATTGAACCCCAGGAAATTGATGAAAGAGAAAATAAAAAAATTACAATGAATCGACTTGAAGAACTGAAGATGGCAGACATTATTAACGATTTAAAACCAAATATAATCTATATAGACGCTGCTGATGTAAATGAACAGAGATTCGGAAAATCTATAAAAAGTTTATTAAATTACACCCCAAAAAGAATAATCTCTAAACATAAGGCTGATGACATATATCCAATAGTTTCAGCAGGTTCCATAATAGCTAAAGATAAAAGGGATGCCTTAATTGAAGAACTCCAAAATAAGTATGGAAATTTTGGTTCAGGATACCCTTCTGATGTAAGAACAATTGAATTCCTTAGAAATTTTATAAAAAAAAATAGGAAAGCACCTAATTTTGCAAGGAAATCGTGGGATACGACTAAAAGAATAATAAGGGAAGAATTATCCACTAGAAAAATAAACGAGTTTCTCAATTAATTGCTTTTTTAGCTACTAATATAATATGATTAGCAGCATATTTCTGGATATTAATTCTTTCCATTATATTATATCCTGCCTTCTCGAGTATTTTTTTCTCTTGAGTATAAATATATTCAGATTTTTGAATACTATCAATTGATTGAGATTTTATAATGAGAATAATTATTCCCTTGTTTTTCAAATAATAATCACCATTTAATATCGCAATTTTAGCTTGTTCTGGTTGTGCAACATCTTGATAAATTAAATCTACGTCTGTAAAAATATATTTAGCGTAATCCTCGGGGAAATTTGCATCTCCTAATATTGGAATTACATTTCTCCGTTTTGAAGTGTTTTGAATTAGTTGTCTCATACTTCTTTCAGCGAATTCAACCCCATAAATAATTCCCGATTGTATAATATCAGAAAGGTGAGATAAGGTTGTACCGGAAGATGCTCCTAAATATAAACAAGTTAAATTATTGGAAAAAAAATTAGTCAAAGGATTTTCCAAAATTAAAGCAGCTAGTTTACTTCTAAACGGATCCCATTCTCTGTATTCTATACCTTTATATTCTATTAACTTTTCTCCATATACTCTATTTCCCAAAACTAAATTTTTTGTATAGAGTTTCAATTTCTCTTGAGGACCAGAAATAAACACATTATAAAATTTTGGGTGATTTCTAATCTCTATTTTTGGCATTTTATAGCAATTTTAATCTGTTATTTTTTAATCCGTGATTTCAGTTTTTTTGTAGGTTGGACTTTTTTTGGAGGATTGGGATATTTTTCTTCAATTTCTCTTAATTTTTCTTCGATTTCTTTCAAGAAAACATCTCCTATAAAGTCACCAGAAAAAAAATCCACTTTTGCTGAAAGGCCTATTTTCCCAGCAACAACACGAGCTATTTTACCTCTTATCCACGGTTTAGCTGATCTAATTTGATTCCATTGAAATATTATACCATGTTTTGGTCTTTTTTCACCAGTTTTAAGAAAACGATATAAAGCTTTTTCAGCACCCAATAATTGAATTCTAGATGCTGGCATGTAAGCTAACTTTTGTAAACCTCCTGCTTTAGCTATTAATTTTGCTCCGATCAAAGAGCCTATAAGTTCGTTAACATTCGGCGCGCTTTTTTCCATCAATTCTTCTAAATATTTTTCTAATTGTTGACGATATGTATCTAAAGAAATAACTTGATCTGCATAATTTTGTATAATAGTAAGATCAATATTGGCTCCCATTGACTTTAACGCTGATTGCTCTAATATTTTAATTTTACGTTCATTTAAATCGAAATTGCTTTCAATTTTTTCATATGTATAGTTTTCTCTCGATCCTAAAATTGAAATTAATTTTGCTAAAATAATATTGTCTTCAATAATTTTATCAGTTAATTCAGGGAAATACAGACCATACCATTCTCTAAGATGGCTAGAGAAAAGACTTATTGATTTTTTTATAACATCTAAAACAGTTATTATTTGAGTAATTATATTATCAGAATGTCCACTCATCTCGCTAATTTTTCTTCGAGTTAATTCCTCACTTACTTTTTTATATTGTGCGAGAATTTTTTCACTTGATTTAGTTATTCCAATTCTTTTTAAGTGCTCCTCTAAATTTAAACGTATAGCTTTAAGTTCTACTGAATTTCTTTCAAAGTATGTTTTATAACCCAATTTTTCTGAAGTTAATGATTCCAATTTCTTATTATCAAATATAAATTCATTGAAACCGGAATTTTTCAAATCTGATAAAGAATCCTCAAATACTTTTTGAATAATATTATTATCTAAAGCCTCATAAAATTCAATGATTTTCGCAATATCATCATTGAAATCAATAAAATTTAAGATATTTCCAGTTTCATCAAATGCAAAAATCCCGATTAAAGTATCTGCTATGAAAGATTTCATTTTGACTAATTAATTTAAACTTGTTT
Organism: Candidatus Hodarchaeota archaeon; assembly: GCA_048887205.1. Taxonomy (GTDB): domain Archaea; phylum Asgardarchaeota; class Lokiarchaeia; order Sigyniarchaeales; family SOKP01; genus Loki-b32. Next base: position 1,767 of record JBHLKB010000193.1, on the reverse strand, counting down.
TTCTATCATTAATAATTATTATAAAACTATAATCATTATTGTCTTTTAAAAAATGCTAGAAGTAAATCTTTCTGGTTTAAAATTAAAATCACCTATTATTTTAGCCTCTGGAATTTTAGGTGTATCATATTCTTCGATGAAGAGAATATTTGATGCAGGGGCTGGTGCTGTAACCTCTAAATCGATTGGTCCTAGTCCAAGAAAAGGCTATAAAAACCCTTCTATTTTAGAATTATATCCTGGTACTTTTCTGAATGCTGTCGGTCTTGGCAATCCCGGAATTGACAATTTTCTTTCTGAAATTAAAGAAATAAAGGAATTTGATATCCCTATGATTGTCAGCGTGTTTGGTGACTCCATTAAATCTTATTTAAGTGTTGCAACTAAAGCAGAACAGGCAGGTGCGGACGTTATTGAGATAAATATTTCATGTCCTCATGCAGAGGTATCATCGATAGGGATCGACAAGGATTTAACTCATAGAGTTGTTAAAACACTAAAAGATAATTTAAAAGTGCCAGTATTTGTTAAATTAAACCCTAACGTTACGGATATTGGGGAGATTGCTTTAGCAGCTGAGAAGGGCGGTGCTGATGGAGTTGTTGCTATAAACACTCTAAGTGCTATGATAATTGATATAAATACTAAAAGACCTATATTAGCTCATGGAAGTGGTGGCCTATCTGGAAAAGCTATTCATCCAATTGCAATCAAAAAAGTGTATGATCTTTATCGATTATTAAAAATTCCGATTATTGGATGTGGGGGTATCTTTACTTGGAAAGAAGTAGTGGAATTTATGTTAGCAGGTGCTACTGCTGTTCAAATCGGAACTGCTCTTTATAAAGGTGTTGAAATTATTACTGAAATCAATGATTCTTTAATTTATTATGTTAAGAATAATGGATATTCATCTATATCAGAAATAATAGGATTAGCCCATGAACATAAAACTCAGGAGGCACCTGATTTTGAGTGAAAACATCATAAGGATTGTTGCTATTGAAGAAGCTATAATTGAATGTGAAGATGTTAAAACCATTAAGTTCAATATGAAAAATGAGAATGCAAACTATATCATACCTAAACCTGGGCAATTTGTTATGATATGGGCTCCTGGAGTTGATGAAGTCCCTATGTCAATCTCTGGCTGTGATATAAATGGAAATTGGAGTATTACTGTTAAAAATATTGGCGAGTGCACCAATGCAATTTTTAACCTAAAAAAGGGTGATTTTATTGGAGTTAGAGGACCTTTAGGTAACTGGTTTGAAATTCCAGAGGAAAAATCTAAAAATATAGTGGTAATTGGGGGAGGAATTGGTATGGCTCCTCTTATTTTTCTTACTGAAGAACTTTCTAAACATAAAACTCCCTTTATCCTAATTCAAGGCGCAAAAGTTAAAAATGAATTAATGTTTATTAGTCAGTTTCAAAGTTTAGATACGAAATCTGCTGATATTTTTTATTGTACTGAGGATGGGAGTTATGGAACCAAAGGCATTCCAACTGAGGCTTTTAAAAGAGTTTTAGAAACATACTCAAAAAGGTTATTTTCAAATACAATAGTTTATACTTGCGGTCCAGAAAAAATGATCTATTCAATCTATGAAATGTGTGAGAAATGGGATATAGAACTTCATGCAAGTCTTGAGCGAATAATGAGGTGTGGGTGTGGATTGTGTGGATTGTGTGTAATTGATCCTTTAGGATTACTAGTTTGCAAAGATGGACCTGTTTTTAAAACTGAATGCTTAAAGAAGATGG
>JBHLKB010000192.1:0-5432 GCA_048887205.1 Candidatus Hodarchaeota archaeon | reverse complement strand
GGGAAAAAATATTACATTTACATTGCGATGCATTTACCCTTTGCTCATTGCTATGCAATTGAAAATCCCATATGGATTTTATGCCCAATCTTTTGGTCCTTTTGAATTTGACATTTCCGAAGGTTTAGTAAAAATGTTTTACAAAACGATATTGTCCGGAAGTTGTTTTCTTTATACGAGGGAAAGTAATTCTATAAATGAGGTTTGGAATTTACTCCCTAAATCAAAAAGTAATTTAGGAAAAATTCTTGATTCTGCTTTTTTTTTGAAGGGTGAAGATGATCGAACAGCTACAAAAATATTAAAAAAATATGATTTAAAACCTAATTCCTTCATTATATTGACTATTCGATTAAGTAAGAGAGGTAGCTATAAAAAATTAGAAAGAGAAATTTATTCTAATTATGGCCGTAAATTAAGTTCTTTGATCGGTAAATGGATAGAAAAGAAAAGAATTCCCGTAGCAATTGTTTGTCAGGTACGAGGTGACATAGTAGACTCCAAATTTGTTTATAAGCTCTTACCATCCAAATATAAAAAATTTTGTAAAATTATTACAGATCAATTATCACCAGAAGCATTAAAATCGTTATATAAATATGCGAGAATCCTCATGGGAATGCGCTTTCATTCTCTTGTATTTTCACTTAGCATGAATACACCAATTTTAGGCCTTTATTATTATGATTTAGGACCAAAGATTCCAGGTTTAATGAGAGATTTAGAATTCCATGATTACGTTTTTAACATTGATAATTTTTCTGAAATAGAGGTATTTAAAAGATTAAACGAATTGGATGATAACAGGAAGATAATATCAAAAGACATTGAACAAAAAATTACTTTAATGAAAAAACAAAGCCTTAATGCAATTATGAAATTAAGAGAATATGTTCAAGTATGATAGCGCGCGCGTAGTTTGATAATGGACTCATCACTGAATATTGGATGAAAAAGATTGAAAACTTCAAGGATCCGATTACGTTATTCTGGCTTAATTATCTTTTGTTCCAAGATCTTTAGTGTTTTTACAGGCCTAGCATTCACCGTTATTGTTACTAGGAACCTTTCAATAAGTGACTTTGGTGTTTGGCAATATCTAACCCTTATCTTTACATATGTGATTTTTCCAGCTAATCTAATTCCTTACTGGGCTACAAGGTTTTATGCAAGAGGAAGTGAAGTAGCCAAAACAGGAGTTATTGGAAATTTAATATTATCAATTCCCGCATTCATATTTTTTATTATAATCGCTTTTCCTGCATCAAAAGTAGTAGATGCAAATATGATTTATTTTTATATGATTAGTAGCCAAATATTCCTTAATTACTTAATTCTAAGCTTAGAATCCCTTGCAATAGGAAGGCGACCCTATTTAATCGGTTACGGAATCATTGTATTTGAGTTATCGAAAATTTCCTTTGCTATTCTATTATTTCAATTTGTAAGACTAGGTTTCATGGGAGCTATAATAGCAGTAATACTCGCTCATTTGATCCAGTTAATATTTCTCTTACATTTATTTAGGGGTGAGTTCAAAAATAAATTTCAATGGAAAACACTGAAAAATTGGCTACATAGTTCATGGCTGCCTCTATATAGTTTATTTGAAACCTTTATTTATAACCTTGATCTCCTAATCTTAGCTATTCTTACTAAGAATTCCGAACCCTTAGCTTTATATAAAGTAGCTTTTACCGTAGCAGTTGTCATTAGATATTCTTCAACAATATCCACAGCCATATACCCAAAATTACTCAGTGGAGGGAATCAAAAGGATATTGAAGGAATTTTAAAAATAACTTACATGTTCGCTATACCTATGGCTGTTGGATCATTTATATTAGCTGAACCGATATTATACATATTTAAACCTGAATATACGACAGCTGCTCCTATCCTAAGAATGATGGCTCCATGGGCTCTTATAAACTCACTAATCATATTATCAGGCCAAATTATTAGAGGCACCGAGACAGTTGACTCTGAATATATTTATATGAAATTTTCTTTTAAGCGGCTTTTAAAAAGCAAACTCTTTACCTGGCCCCTTTATAGATATGTAAGATCTGGCGTACTACTGATACTTACTTATGCATTTATCACCTTTATTTTGAATAGTTATCAGGAACGTATCTATCTTTACACCGCAATGGTTTGTTTTCTCGCTAAATTTATCAGTGATGCTGGTTTACTAGTATTTGCTTTAAAATTTTCGAGAGACGCGATGTTCTTCCATATTCCATACGTAAGTTTGGTAAAATATTTCTTAAGCGCATGTATTATGGGAATAATTATCTGGAGTATCAATCCTTTTAGGTTTATTGCAACAATATTTACAATAGGATTAGGGGCATTAATTTACTTCACATCATTATTTCTTTTGGATGTTGAAAGTCGCAGACTATTCAAACAAATATGGAACCAGTTAAAAATAATTTAACTTACTGGATAAATGATTGAACGCGCGCGCGTATATATCAAACCAATTGTAGTTTCTTAATTTCAAAATGTCTTTGAATAATCGTCTCTAAAATAAATGTGATGCATACTGCAACGAAGAGAGATCGAAATAAAGTAGAAATGATGGGTTGGATACTATCAAATAATTCTCTAATGGATTCAACGATATTTTGAAATTCAGGGAAATATACTGCTCCAATTCCTGGAAGAAAAATCCTATATTGAAGATATAATGTCACAAAAAAGGATATGAAAAGAAAGTCAAGTAGCTGGTTTTTTTTGATTCGAGATGCATACACTATCGTAATGAAGGGAATGATCCATATTGAGTGATAAATATGCCACATAGAAAAAGAAGTGAATAATACAGATATAAGAAAAATTGATTCAAGGAATGAAAATTCATTCTTACCCATATATAAATAACAGAAGTAAACTAGAAATAAGTATAAATAGAAAACAAGAGAGATAAAATTTTCCGGGTTAATATTGGATGTAAACGCATGCCCAAAAAAACCTGTAAATTCTGCATGGTATTTTGGGCCCTCCATTGGAAGCGAATAAATCATTTTAGCTAAGTTAGTACCATATACTAAAGCAAAGGGGATGAAAAAACAAATTAAAGTTCCCACCATCCCTATGGTGTATTTAGACATGGCTCTACTCTTTTTTAAGTAGAAAATAAGTAAAGGAAAAAATATTAGAGGAATAAACCTCGCTATAGATACAAAAACATAGAATATAGAACTCAAAATAAATCTCTTGGTTAATAGCAAGTATATCGAGGCGACGAAAAAGGAAGTGTAAATAACGTCCATTGAGGAGATCATCTGATTAATTATTAGATTATAAGGATTAAAAATCCATAATATAAGGCCGAGAAAAGCCTTCTTGGAAGATCCAAATAAAACCATTATGATTTTATATATTAGATAACCAGTCAAGATGTCCGCGATAGTATATGGCATTTTAAAAATGAATAAAAGTAAGAACGATTCTGGGCTTGGAGAAAAAAAATCGTTCCATATCATAGTTTTTAGAGGAGGATGTTCTATAGGAACAATAAGCCATAATCGGTAAAAAAAATTCATCATATACTTAGAAAAAGTATATAGTCCATATGGTTGAATTTTAAAATCAGTAAATGCTGAAGCTTCTACAATGTTAGAGAAATCTGAGGATAATGGAGCAATCAATCCAATAAGAATTTTCACAAAGAATCCAAGAGCTAGCACCCATATAATTTTATGAGATTTTACTTTAGTGAAGATTTTCAATGAAATCGACTATAAATGGCTATTATTTAAAATATAATATGTATCTTTTAGATAATTTAAAGATGGAAATTTATGTATCACCGGCGATATTTACCATATTTTATATTAATATTGATAGCGGTCGCTCTCAAGAGTTTATTATCTGTCTTCACATTCTGGAATAAGGAATTCATCGATATTGCCAGGGCTTCGACAATAGATTTTGGATTAAATAATAGTGTTCCCTGGATTATTCTTCAAAATTTCATGTATAGGATTTGGCTTGTTTTACCAATGGAGAAATCTGATTTAACAGCTTGGTTTAATATGATTGACTTCCCCAAAACCATGGATTTCTATATCTTAATATTCTTACTGAAATTACCCACTTTAATATCGAATTTTTTCTGCGGAGCATTAATTTATCTGATAGTACAACACTTCAGGAATAAAGGTTTGGCATTTAATGCATTAGTATTCTGGCTTTTTAATCCTTATCTAATATTATTTATCGATATGTATGGGTCAAATGAAACTTTACCGTTATTATTCTTATTAGGAGGTTTGCTTTTATTTCTTAAAAGAAAGAAAATTATATCATCTTTTTTATTTTTAATTTCTACGTCATTAAAACTCTATACAGCTTTTCTGATTCCCCTAATTGTATATTATAATTTTAAAAGAGGTTCAATTAGATCTGCTATAGCACTACTGCTGATGGCTCTAACAGGAGTGGGTCTATACGTTTATTGGGTTTCTAAATCAAACATAGACTTGATGTATTCTATCCTCAACTACTCACCATTTACATTCTATATCTCTGAAATCCTTCTGTTACCCTATGGACATTGGATCGGTTTGAGCACACTCTCCGGCATTCTATACTTATATTTGATAATCCGTTTTTGGAAGAGTGATATTAGAAGTCTTTTCGATGCTTTTACTGGACTGATTTTAATATTTTTCGCATTCCTAAATTGGAGGCCAACTTTCATGGTATTGCTAATTGCCTTTCTAACCATAACGATATATATATGTAAAATAAAGAAAACATCAATTATTACTCTATTATCTATTACCTTTCTGTTTGTTCTCACTAGTTTTGAACAAGCAAGTGCAAAACACTTATTCTATTTCCCTAACGTCTACAAATGGATGGAAGTAATCTCAAATTACATACATAATATACCTTTTTACATTACTGCAGATCTATTTTTTAAACCGATTTTCCGAAGTCTCTATGCCATTATTTGCTTATATTACGCAATGAAACTATTAGTAAACAATTGTCCTTCTTTAAAAGATATTTTAGTCACAAAGTCCACCGAATAATTTTTAGCACTGGCTAGTTTAGATTAATTATTATGAAATGAGATATTACCTGTAAGACAAAAGATGTTTTAATTATTGCTCTACTATCGATTGAGAATTCGTCATAGTTTGGAGTGATGAGCACTGAATGATGTTGAGATAATTGAAAAAAGAAGTTTCAGTAGTATAGTTATCGGGTTAATTTTTATATGTATGGGATTATCGTCGCTTCTTACTTTAAGGGGTCTTACAGGGATTCCTGAGGTTGTCACATTCAATTTAATAAATAGAGATATCCTTATCGATATCCATGGTATAATCTATTTGTTAGCGACTCCAAGTATTTTCGCTGCATCTATATGGGGTGAGGAATCTATGGTCATGAGTATCGCTTTTCTGTTA
>JBHLKB010000191.1:0-5447 GCA_048887205.1 Candidatus Hodarchaeota archaeon | reverse complement strand
CCTAAGATTGGAGTTTATATATGTGATTGTGGTGTAAACATAGCTGGTGTGGTATCAGTTCCAGATTTAGTGGAATATGCAAAAACACTCCCAAATGTAGAATTAGCTAAAGAATATAAATTTTTTTGTTCTGATGTTGGTCAAAAGATGATTAAAGAAGATATAGAAGCTGGTTTAGTCAATAGAGTCGTAGTTGCGGCATGTTCACCAAGAATGCATGAACCAACTTTCAGAATAGCATGTAAGGAAGCTGGATTGAATCAATTTTTATTTGAGATGGCAAATATTCGAGAACACTCTACGTGGGTTCATATGAGGGAACCAGAAGGTGCATATGAGACTGCTAAAGACCATATTAGGATGGCTGTTGCAAAAGCTCGAGAATTGGTACCTTTAGAAGTACAAAAAGTAAAAGTTGAACCATCTTGTTTAATAATTGGCGGGGGTATTGCGGGCATGAATGCAGCTTTAGATCTTGCCACAGAGGGTTATAAAGTATATTTAGTAGAAAAAACTCCAACTATTGGCGGTCATATGGCTCAACTCGATAAAACTTTTCCTACAATGGACTGTAGTAGTTGTATTCTTACACCCAAAATGTCTGAGGTATCACGTGAAAAAAATATAGAACTTCTAACATATTCAGAAGTAGTAGAAGTATCTGGTTATATTGGTAATTTTGAAGTTACAATTTTAAAGAAACCGCATTATGTAGATCAAGAAAAATGTACTGGTTGCGGGATTTGTGTAGATTATTGTCCAGTGATTGTTGGAAATGAGTTCGATTTAGGTTTAGCCACACGAAAAGCGATTTATATTCCATTCCCTCAAGCAGTTCCTGGACAATATACAATAGATATGGATCACTGTATAAAATGTGGGATTTGTGCTCGAATAGATGTTTGCGAACCTGAAGCTATTAATTATGAAGATGAACCTGAATACCTTAAAGTTAAAGTAGGTACGATAATAGTTGCCACAGGTTGGGATTTATATGATCCAACAGAGCTAAAACAATATGGATATGGAAAATACCCAAATGTTATTACGGGATTTCAAATGGAACGTTTATTGAGTTCTTTTGGACCTGTTATAGGAAGACCTGTAAGACCATCAGATCTCAAAGAACCACATAGCATTGCTTTCCTACAATGTGTTGGAAGTAGAAATTTTAGAGAAGGAGGGAATCAATATTGTTCTCGAGTTTGTTGTATGTATGCTACTAAACAAGCAAGACAATATAAAGAAAAACATCCTGATGCTGAAGTATATATATTTTATATGGACGTCCGAGCTTTTGGAAAGGGATATGAAGAATTTTATGAATCTGCTGGGCGAAATTATGGAATTAATTATATGAGGGGTAGAATTGCAGAGGTTACTGAGGATGAAGATCATAATATAATTATTAGGTCTGAAGATACATTGCTACAACAACCAATTGAATTAAAAGTTGAATTATTTGTGTTATCATGTGGGCTAGAGCCACGATCAGATGCAGATATGATTACATCTTTATTACGTATTCAAAGATCAGCAGATGGCTTCTTCTTAGAAGCACATCCAAAATTAAGACCAGTAGATACATTAACGGATGGAATTTTTATTGCTGGGGTTGCTCAAGGACCAAAAGACATTCCTGATGCTGTAGCCCAAGCTAAAGGAGCAGCATCTAGCGCAGCTGTATTAATGGCTAAAGGAGAAGTTGAAGTAGAACCGTACTTTGGCGTTATTCGTCCTGAAAGATGTATAGGATGTGGGATGTGTGTTGAGAATTGTGCTTATGGTGCAATCGAACTCGTTGAAGATCGATGGTTTGGAACCATAGCTAAAATCAATGAAGCGCTCTGTAAAGGCTGTGGAGCTTGCTCAGGAAATTGTAGGTGTTCTGCAATTGATATTAAGGGTTTTACTGCTGAACAGATATACTCGATAATCACAGACAGATTATAGGAATCAGTAAACTTTTCTAATTTATAAAATTCTATCTTAATCTTTATATTTAAAACCATATATAGAATAACTGGTTAAATGATTGATAAGTGGTTATCAAAAACTAAATTAAATCAGATCTTTGAAAAATTTGTAAGAAAATTATTTTATAAAAAGATCTCAGCAAATCAACTAACTATATTAGCCCTGAGTATTGGTTTACTAAGTGCTTTATCTATATTTCTAAGTGGGTTCTTAATTTGGAAGATAGAATTAGTTATTTGCGCTGCAATTTTGATGGGAATTTCTTTTTTTATTGACGTTTTAGATGGTGCTTTGGCAAGGATAGAAGAGCCTACTATATTTGGAGGAATTTTAGACATCTTTAGTGATAGAACTGTTGAAGTCTTTATAATAATATCATTAATATCAACTGATCCTTTAATATTAATGTGGCCAGGGATATTATCTCTAGGGGCAATTGTTTTATGCATATCTATGTTTCTATTAGTTGGAGGTGCAGTAAAAGCAGAAGATTTAGAAGAAACAAAAAAAGTAATCTATTATAGAGCTGGACTAATGGAACGTTCTGAGACCTTAATATTTCTATTATTAATTATAATTTTGATTCCTTTGAGGAGTATCATATTATGGATTTTCTTTGTTTTAGTTATGATAACAGCACTTTTGAGGCTTAGAGATGCATATATTATTTTTAAAATAAGTTCACTTTTGAATTAAGTTCTACAATTAATTATAAAAATATTTAAAATTCGAAAAATCTAATTACCTATATGAACTCAGATACAATGCTGGATTCAACTGAAATATTAGAAACCATTCGAAAAGAAAGTGAAGGAAAATTTAGTATAATATGTTTAAATTGCTTAATAGTAAGGAGTAGATTTCAAGAAATTTATGGTTTCTTGGAAAAAAATAATATTCCAACTCCAGAAGGCAAATCTCAAACAAAATTGGAATTACTTGAATATATAGCTATTCAATTATTTAAGAAGTATCAAAAAAATCCTGATCTTCGAAAAAAGTATAAAACACCTTTAACATACATAGGAAACACAATCGTTCATGATGAGAAATTATGTGATTATTTAACAAGGTTTGATTTTATCTCTAAGCAAGATTTAATTGATATTTTTGCAGATCAAGGAGCAGATTGGGGAATTAGTGTTTATAATACCTCTGAAATCAAAGATTATTCATTAGATTTGTATCTAATAAAGAAAAAACCATTATTAAGAACAGAGGCTGTTTTTATTAGAACTGGAGAGGAATTAACAGAGGAAAATTATAAAGATACTTTTTACAAGATTAATGAAGCCTCAAAAATATGCTTATGGACTGTTTTTGTAACAACACCAAAAGCTGTTTTTAATATTGGCTTAGAAAGATTAATTTCAGATATGCAAAAATTACGTACATGGTTTTATGTTATTGACCCAATTCATGAGAAAATTTTTGGAATCCTTAAAGGAAAGAAGTCTAAATATTATGATGAACAAACAAGAGATGATTTTATTCAAAAATTACCACATGAACCAATTAGAGCACCCTCCCGTCTGACTAAAATATCTAAATATTACTTTAAAGAAAGTGAAGCGTATAATTCTAAATCTTACATCATGTTTGAGTTATTACCTAAAGATGTGTTACTTACTGAGGAACATTCAATAGCAGTTAAGCCAAAATTTAAAGATATCTTTAGAAGTCTCTTAATAATTGATCCAGATTCAGGAGTGAGTATGATTTCACACTCAAGTGAAGATTATCCTGTAGATAAAGAATTGATCTCTGGTTTTTTATCTGCAATGGATTCATTTGTATCAGAAATCGGTGGTACAACATCTATGAAAGAAATTAGTTATAAGGGTTTGTATATACATGCTGCCTATGGAAAGTCAGTAAAACTAGCCTTGTTTTTATCGAAACCTGCTCATCAGAGTTTAAAGGAACGACTAGTTTATTTTCTAAATCATTTTGAAAAACATTATATGGACCAGATAAATGCGTTTAGAAGAACAGCAAATATTTCAGTATTTGACAACCAAAAGATCTCAACACTTATAAAAGAAATATTGAGTATTTGAAATTATAAAAGAAAGAATATTTTCTTCTTCTTTTTTAAAAATTCCAAACTTCTTTTCTTAAGTAAAAAACTCAATTTATTTATACTCAACTAGGTTTTTCTAGTAATAAATCTAATAAAAGTGATTAAAATGAAAAAATCAAAAAAACCTGTAGGGATTATTGATGGCAAATTTCATCCTTGCCCAAAATCTCCAAACTGTGTTTCAACTCAAAGTATGGATGAAAAACATAAAATAAAACCCTTAAAATATAATTCTACGCTGGAAGAAGCTAAACAAAAAGTTAAAAATATTGTTGGATCCTTTAAAAGAACAAAAATTATTACTGAATTAGATAATTACTTACATTTTGAATTTAGAACTGCTACATTTAAGTTTGTTGATGATGTTGAATTCTATTTTGATGACACAGAGAAAATTATCCATTTTCGTTCAGCTTCTAGACTAGGCTGGAGTGATATGGGTGTTAATCGGAAAAGAATGGAAAAAATAAGAAAATTATATCTAGAATAATTTTTTTTATATATTATTTTTTATAAGAGAATTAATAAAATAGTAATGATTTCATATATCTTCATATATTTCTTTATGAAGAATTCAGTTTAGTTTATGCTAAATAATAACCAAATTAAAATTTATATTAAACCTATTAACGATCAAGGAGAAATTATATATTTTGTGTGATGATAGTTAAGGATAATAAAAAGAAAAAAGTTATTTTTGTATATAATGCTAACTCGGGACTTGTAAGTGTAGTAAAAGATTTTTGGAAAAAAATTCTGCGCCCAAGTTCTTATCAATGTAATTTATGTCTTCAAACATTCTCAGCCTTTGGTGTCAAGAAAGATTGGAAAAATTTCATTCAGAATTTAGAAATTGAGACAGAATTTCTACATAAAAATGAATTTGAAGAAAGATATGACTTTAAAAATACCAAATATCCTTCTGCTTATCTGTATGACAAAGATAACCTCACTTTATTTATTACTCAAGATGAGATGAATGAAGTAAAATCTTTGGAAGAAATGGAAGCTCTTGTATCAAAAAAAGTAAATCTACTCACTTAATTTATACTATAACTTAATTTAATAGAATTATATTTTATAATACTACTGTATATCAAAAACTTTTCTTGTTATTTTCCTAATTTTGTTAAAAAATTAAATAAAATGGACTTTTTATGATTATAAGAATTAGATTTAAGATTTTTTATCTTCATCTTACACTATTACTTATATAGCCAATATAATTGGGATTTTCCATTGATTAGTTAATAATCTCCTTCTTTTAGAATTTGATAATAACAATTTCTAATAGAAACATTTATATAAATAATATTATATTTCATCTAATTGAGATTATATTAAAATTATATCTATTTAAAGTAATATTGAAATGGAGTAAAAAATA
>JBHLKB010000190.1:0-5473 GCA_048887205.1 Candidatus Hodarchaeota archaeon | reverse complement strand
CATTTTAGATTTTCACCTGGTCTAAAAATAGATCACATTTTTGATGCATTAAAAAAGTTGATTGAAGAAGATTTAGGGTATAACGTAAAAAGTGAACTAGTAGGTGACACCGAAGAAATATTCGTATATCTTGAAAATCTTAAGTATCTTGAAGGATCATATTGGAAGGATTGGGAAAAATCTACAATTTTGAAAACGTTTCATAGCATTGTTGAGAATGTTTATAACAGAAAACCATTTTATTTTCTACATCCCGCTTGGTCTGATGCAGCTACTATACGTAATGAGGGATATTGCCCTGAAACGATAATGTTTGGTCCTGGAAGTGGTGCAAGTGCTCATTTAGCTAACGAGTATATAGAAATACAAGACTTTATTAATGCTATTAAAGTCTACACATTATTTGCTTATGAATTTTTGAAATGAATTTCAATCAATAATGGACTTAATATTTTTTTTATTAATGCAAAGTGAATAATTTCTTATAGATATTTATAAGATTTCACTCTTATTATTTTATTAATTTCTAATATATTACTTAATTATCGATAACTCTTGCCTGAATCAAAAATAGAAGACACCGTTGTTCTTTTGGATGCTTCTAGATCTATGCTACGAAAAGATTTTAAACCAAGTAGATTGGGTGTTGAGTTACAAGCAGCTAAGAATTTCATTCAATCCAAATTGTCAATTGATATGAAAGATCGGGTTTCAATAATTACTTTTGGAGGAATTACAAAAAAATTAATTGATTTCGCATTTGAAGAACAAAAATTAATCGAATCCCTAAAGAAAGTCCAGATTTCAGGCCAAGGATTCCTTCATGAGGGTATTGCTTTTGCTCTTCAAGTCCTTGTAGAGCAGTTGCGGAAGGTTGGAGGAAAAACTCCGCGTATATTCATAATTACCGATAATAAACTAAATATTGATGAAATAAAACTAGAAAAGATGGTTAAAATCTCTAAGGGTTTAGGTGTCTTTATTGATGCATGCCAGCTAGGTGGAACACAAGATTATGGAAAAAGTTCCTTAAAAAGAATAACGCAATCAACTGGAGGAGAGTATGGATACTTTAACAATTCAAAAGATTTAATTAATGCAGGTAAAGTTTTTGCCAAAAAAAAAAATGTAATAGAAACCACAGACTATTTCTCTCCTGATAAAAAGGATAAAATAGCGCCACTCGTCAGCGAGATCGCCCTGCCATTAAGGAGACCATCTTTATCAGATATCAGATTGATGATGAAAGGAACGAATATAACTACGAAAAAATGTCAAATTTGTCATTCTACTAAGGCAGCAGTAACAGGTGCCGATTTTCTCAGTGAGGGGCGTTATTGTCCCAGTTGTGACCGATCAATGCATTTATCTTGTGCTGCGATGTGGGCTAAAAAAACAGAATATAAAGAAAATGTGTTCAGATGTCCTTTCTGTTTTTTTCTTTTGGAGCTCCCACGAGCAGCATTAAAATTGGTGAAGGAAGAAACAGAAGAATCTCAGGAAATTAAAATTTTGGATGAGGTTATAGAATTAGAGACTAAAATGATTCAAGTCCCCGAGGAAAAGGTTGATGATATCAATGCTTCCTGTTCTTTTTGCAATAGTATTTTCTTAGGTGATTTTAAAGTTTTTCAATGTGATAACTGTACTTCATATTATCATGAACCTTGTCTTCAAAAAATGATTAAAGAAATCAGGGCTTGTAGGTATTGTGGAGCTAAAATTATTAATGATTAGTTAAATTATAATATTAACTCGTCTAGTCTAAAATATTTAAGCTAATATTCCTTTTATATATAAATGAGTGTAAATAGGTGATTACTTTAGCGAATAATCATAAAGGCAAATGGGTTGTTACTTCTGCCTGGCCATATGTGAACGCTACACCCCATCTGGGCAATTTAATTGGAAGTACATTATCAGCTGATGTATTTGCAAGATTCTTGAGACTGAATGGAGAAGAAGTGGTGTTTGTTTCTGGTTCAGATTCTCATGGAACGCCCATTTCAGTGGAAGCAAAAAAATTAAATGTTCCAGCTGAAGAGTTAGCATTAAAGTATCATAAAATCATTAAAGTTTTACATGAGAAATGGCAAATATCTTTTGATAATTATACCATAACTCATAATCCTATTCATATTGAATTTGTCCAAAAGATGTATTTAGATATACAAAAGAACGGTTTTATATTTGAAAAAGAGATAGAATCCCTATATTGCCAAAATGATAATTTATTTTTACCCGACAGATTTGTTGAAGGAATTTGTCCAAATTGTGAAGTTGATGATGCAAGAGGAGATCAATGTGATAAGTGCCAAAAATTATTAACCCCTTTAGAATTGATAAAACCAAGATGTGCAATTTGTGGAAATACTCCAGTTATTCGAAAAACAAAACACTGGTATTTCGATTTGCCTAAATTACAGGATCGAATAACTAAGTTAATTGAAGAAAATAAAATTATCCCATCTAATGCGCGGCAAATGTGTTTAAATATGCTTGAAGAAGGGTTACATGAACGTGCGATTACCAGAGATTTAGACTGGGGCATTCCAGCACCATTTAAAGGTGCTGAAAATAAAACAATTTATGTATGGTCCGAAGCAGTTTTAGGTTATATTACTGCTGTAAAAGAATGGGCAGAAAATATAATTAAAGACCCAAAAAAATTTGATTATTTCTGGAAAGATTCAGAAACTAAAACAGTTTACTTTATTGGTAAAGATAACATAATATTTCATTTAATTCTTTTTCCAGGACTCATTTTGGGCTATAATAATGATAAAAAGAAATATGAGCAGTTTGTTCTTCCATATAATGTTTCATCGACGGAATTTTTAATGTATGAAAATGACAAATTCTCTAAATCAAGAGGTATTGGTATATGGATCGATGAGGCTTTGAAATTAGCACCTTTAGATTATTGGAGATTTAATCTATTATTTAATCGGCCAGAAACAAGTGATACTTCGTTCTTATGGTCTGAATTTGAAAATAATATTAAAACACTTAATGATAATATCGGAAATTTTATACATCGGACTTTAACCTTTATTGAAAAACAATTTAACAGCAAAATTCCAGAAAAAATGGAAAATGATGAGATCGATAAAAAATTTATTGAAAAGTTAAAAATTATTACAGCTGAAGTGGGAGAAAGTCTGAGGAATTTTAAATTAAGAAAAGCAATAAGAGATATTGTCAATTTTGGCAAAGAAGGCAACATTTACTTAAATGAAAAAGCTCCATGGCATCTAATTCGAAAAGATAAAAAGGCTGCTGGGCATACATTCAACATTTGTGCTCAAGCTGTATATGCATTAGCGGTTTTGTTAGGTTCTTTTATCCCTGAAACATCTAATAAAATTTTATCATATTTGAATGCCCCAAAATTATCAGAAATTACATGGGATACCATTAGTGAACATTCAATAAAAACAGGGCAAAGAATTAAAAAACCGGAACCACTTTTTCAAAAATTTGATATAGAAGATATTAAAAAAGAATATAAAAAATTAAAAGAAGTAAAACCAAAAGAAGGTGAGAAAGAACTGATTTCTTATGAAGATTTTCAAAAATTAGATATTCGAGTTGCTTTGATTGAAAATGTTGAAAAAGTTCCTAAAGCAGATAAGCTCTATAAATTATCTATCGATTTAGGAACTGAAAAAAAAACATTAGTTGCTGGTTTAGCTGAACACTACAAAATGGATGATTTAAAAGAGAAGAAAATTGTAGTTTTAACAAATTTAGAACCAAGAACATTAAAAGGAATTTTAAGTGAGGGAATGCTCCTTGCCGCTGTTGACGGTAACAATGTTTCGATATTAATCCCTGATAAAGATCTTCCAATAGGAGCTAGGATCGAATAAATTATAATTTTAAAGAAAATAATGGATTCAGGCGAGCGATTATATCGCCAAGGTCTAATTGGAGTGTTTTAAGTACAACATCTCTCCCTCTGTATTCAAATTGCAATTCTCTCACATCTCTAATTATCTTTAATCTACTAATATCTGTTCCTAAAGTTGTTACAAAATATCTCTGGTCTTTATATTCTAAAATATCAAGTACATCTCTAACATCAGTAAAAGCATACCCTCCACCATGCGGAAGAATACAGGCATCCGTTAATAATTCTAAAAGTTCTAATTGTTTTGCTCTTTCTAAGAGGTTTTGATTTTTAAGGGTGGTTTCAGTAAAATTTTTTTTTCCCAAAAATAAATAGGCGGCGATGTCTGCTCTAAGGGTGGTGGGAAAAATCTCTGAATTAATTAGATCACATTTAATATCAGTGCAATTACTTCCTAAATATATATTATTATAGTCTTTTAGAAATTGATGTGGTTGATTACATATGACTTTATATCCATAATCAAAAAGATTCCTACCTATAATTTCTCGTTTTAAGTTAGAAAATTCTAAAGCCTTTTTATTAAATTCAAGGTATTCCTTAGCATCAGAATCTAATAAAATATATTGTTTGCCAAACTTACTCTTTTCTTCTATCGCAATATCTTTTAACGCCTTTGATTTATCAATATACAAACCTATTCCATTTTTTTCATCCCTGAATTCAGGGGCAGAACCATGCATCATGAACATATAAGGTGGAAGATCAATACTAGAAAGATTTTTCGTTTCAAAACAGTTAATAAAGTGATTGGATATACCATAGTCCCAATTTATAAGGATATCATCATAATAGAGCTCTTCTGATTTAATCTTATCAATTTTTTGTATTAAGTAATAAGGATCAGGTATTTCTTCAAGACCACCAACTAATATACCACAACAGTTCGGTTTTATATTAAGAAATATAATTTTATCTTCCCCACTTCCCCAATTTAATCTTCCGCCATATCCTAATCCAGAATTCCATCTAAATTTATTTCGTGAAATTGTTTCATCAGGAGAAGAAAAAAATGTTGCCTTTGGTTCAAATCCGTACTTCTCTTGAATGATATGCAACATCGCAAGCCCATACTTCATGTTAGCCTTACATAATTTTGATGTTCCATCATTTAAACCCGTTGAAAAAATGAATTGACTTGCTCGATCTAATAAATCTGATTTTGATAATTCTGATATATTTTGAGAGAGGATTGAAGACCCCATTTTATAAAAAATACTGGCATGTATTATACATTCTATCTAAAAATATATGGAAGGAATATATATATAATATTAATGATATTACAATGAAATACTCAGCAAAAAAAAGTCTAAAATATTGATGAAAAAACAATTACCATGAATAATATGGCTAGTTTCGTTTTAATTGATTCATTAAAAGATATAATAATCAAAGGAGAATTCACAGGTTCAATTATATCAAAGTGTCAAGATGAAATTATATTTTCTGATAATATAAAAATATCAGACTCTAATGGGATTATTATATCTGAAGGATTACTTATAGGTTTTGAAAAGGGGGAAGACAAATTAAATCCGTTTTCCAGAACTTCTGAGT
>JBHLKB010000189.1:0-5492 GCA_048887205.1 Candidatus Hodarchaeota archaeon | reverse complement strand
TTAATAAAAAATAAACAGAAATTATAAACTAGAAGAAATTTATTTCTCCATAATATTATAATTCTAGGTTAAGGAATATGACTCATATTTCACAGAATAAATTACTTGAGTGCCCATTTTCACATACTTGTAATCTTCCATTAAACCAAATCGCATGCAATTTTCCGGAATATAAAATATGCCCAGAATATCAACTAAAACTGAAAAAATTTAAATTTCATTCGAACGTTTTCGATTGAAAATTCACTGACAAATTAAATTAGTTTTAATTTCAATAATATCAATTTAATTTGATTATTTAAATAGCAATAAAGATTATTAGCTAAGATTTTCCCATTTTCAAATGATTCAATGTCTCTTGAATTGCTTTTACATCATCTTGTAAGTTAAACTTTTTATATATTGTAAGTGCTTGCTCCAAATTATCAATAGCTTTAGCTTGTTTATTCATCTTATTGTATATTGTTCCAATCCACCAGAGTTTGTACCCTTTTCCTTTCAAATTTCCTAATTTATCATCAATATTAAGAGCTTTCTCATAATATTTTAACGCTTCATTAAATCTCTCTTGCTTATAATAAATTGATCCTATATTATTAAAAGTTATAGCCATACCTGATAAATTTTCCAACTTTTCATCAATTTTCAAAACCTCCTCGAAATTTTTCAACGCCTCAGAATATTTACCCATTACACTATAAACTTCTCCAATATTATTGAGAGAAGTGGCTTTTTGTGATAAATTTCCTATTTTCTCATCGATCATATATACTTCTTGGAATATTTCTAATGCTTCTTCATATTTTTTTTCTATATAGTAGATTGATGCGATATTATTAAGTGAAGTTGCTTTCCCTGGTAGGTTTTCTAATTTCTCACAAATTTTTAGCGACTTTTGATAATAATTTAAAGCATCTGAATATTTTCCTTTATCTCTATATATTTGTCCAATATTATTAAGCGCAACTGATTTCCCTGTTAGATCTCCTAAATTTTTAGCTATCTCTAATGCTTCTTCATAACAACTCATCGCATTTGGGTAGTTGCCTTTGTTTCTATGAATTTCTCCAATATTGATAAGGTATGTTGCTTTTTGCGACAAATCTCCTAATTGCTCAACATTATTTAATGCCTCTTGATAATTTTTTAGTGCTTTGTCATATTGTGATTTTGCTCTAAAAATCATTCCAATATTGTTTAAGATTGTTGCTTTTCTTGATAAATCTCCTAACTTCTCAGCAAATTTCAAAGCTTTTTCATAATTCTTTAATGCTTCCTTATACTTTCCTTGGTTTTGATATATATTGCTAAAATTGTTAAATATCACTAGTTTTCCGGCAACTGTATCCAACTGCTCAGCGATATTTAATGCTAGTTCAAAATTCTTTAATGCTTCCTGATATTCCCCTTTGTTTCTGAAGATCTCACCAATTTCACTAAGTGAATTAAATTTCCAATATTGGTCATCTGTTTTTTCCGCTATCTCATGCATTATTTCAGCACATCTTAAAGCATCTGAATAGTTATCAAAATCAATGAATATTTTATAAGGAATATAGTATTTCACTACTTCACTTGGTTTTTCAATGTTGCTTTTAAGCCATTCTATTGGAGCTATTGAAAAATTCTCTGAACTTATGTTTGGTTTAAAATCTATTAAATCATTTGCCATACTTGATGTATTTACATCAACAAGGTATACATGATCAGCATTATTCATTCGTCTGATTTCAAAAAGTATCTGATAAACTTTTTTTAAATTACTATTCACTTCATCCATGGACTTAGTATCATCTACTTCAATTTCTTTTACTTTTTCTTCATTTATTTTGATATTTTCCGAATGATTTATCCAGATTATACTCCTAAGATTCTTTAATACTTTTAATGTAGGGACAACATCAAAATCATCGCTTCCAGAATATCCCATAATCACTAATGAACGATCAGTAGTAATATTTGAAAATAAAGGTTGCTTATACGATTCAAGTTGAAACACATTCTTTCCTTCTTTATTTGAACCAAAAGCTTTAATAGTAGCTATCAACGAGTCTCTAGTGCTCTGGTTTTCAATAATGTTCCTTGTTGAGCCATGAATTTTATATATCGGTTTTCTACCTTCATTTATAACTTCATAAGGATTATCATATTTTACAAAATCTTCCTTCGTAATAACAGGAACAATTTCTTCCCCAGGAACTTCTGAACCAAGCAAACCATATTCAATAAGAAAGTCAAAATTAGTGGTAATTACAAAATTCTCCTTTTTCATCATATCAGCAAGAAAAAAATGTTGAATATTAGGTTTTTCACAAAGTCCATAATAGTCAATAACCTTTAGATCATTATCTAATCGATCTCTTAGAATTTCTATTATTTGCTCAAACCTGAGCTCTTTTAATGATTTAATCTTATCAATCTCTGAACTAGCACATGTGTAATTGATAATTGAATCCATCATAGCCCTGCCTGCCGGCAGACAAGAGGGTTTATCAACAGAACATCCTGCTCCTACTAGAAACGTTAAGTCTCTATTTTTTAATAATAGGTCTTTTAATGTTAAGTCAGTAAGGCTCATTTACTCGACCTCTTAAAATAAACTATTAAATAGTAAAAATTCTTTACAAATTAATTATATTATACTTCAATTTTTAATAGTTTTGTTCATAAAAATATAAAATATAGTTGATAACGAATATAGCTCTTTAGATTGAAATGATATTAAGGAACCATTAGATTATGGAAAAAAAGAAAATATTATTAACGGGCGCTTCTGGTTTAATTGGCAAAGAAATCTTTAGAGAATTAATCTCTCGAAAAGAAAAGTATGAACTCTCTTTACTTTTAAGACCATCTCGTAAAAATATAAAGCTGTTTAAATCTTATAAGAAAACTGTAGAAATAATTTGGGGGGACATTACAAATTTTGAAGATGTTAAAACATCAGTTTTTAATAAAGATATAATTATTCATGTGGCAGGAGTTTTACCTGATATTGCTATGTTTAAACCGGATTTAGCTAAACTTACTAATATTGGTGGAACTGATAATGTTTTGAATGCTATGAAAGCTCAAAAAAATAATCCAAAAATAATCTTCACTTCTTCTGTAGCTGTGTATAGTAGAAATTTAGAAAATCCAATCATTAAAATCTCAGATCCAATCGATGCTAACCCTAAAGATGTATATTCGTATACTAAAATAGAAGCAGAAAAATTAATCATAAACTCTGGAATAAATTATTGTATTTTTCGCATTTTGTATGTGGTATCAGTGGATGTTTTAAAATTTAGACCAATTATGTTTGAAATACAGCTGGATTCACCTTTAGAAGTAATACACGTTAAAGATTTAGCTTATGCTATTGCTAATGCATTAGAATCTGAAAAAATCTGGGGAAAAGTATTTAATATAGGAGGAGGGAAAGATTGTCAAACAATTTATAGGGATAATCTTAATAATTATTATGAAATCATGGGTTTTGGAAGAAATTTTTTACCAGAAACCGCATTTGCAAAAAAAGGTTTTTACTATGGAATTTTTGACTCCCAAGAAACACAATATCTTCAAAATTTATTAAATTTTAAACATCATACACTTCAAGACTTTTATAATGAAGTAAAAAATTGGATTGGGGTAAAAAGATATCTAGCACCCTTAATTAAACCTATCGCAAGATGGTTCATCTTACGAAAATCTGAAATTTATCAGAAATTTAAAAAGAATCTTTGATTCAAGAATTGTTTACTTTTTTAGAAGAATCTTCATCCAACCGTCTGTTAACCTCATCTGGAAGTTTCTTTTAAATCGTGTGTGTTCAAGAAGCTTTCTAATTTTAGTATTATATATTTCCCACTTAAATCCATGTAATTTTTGTATTTGACTTAGAACAGGGTATTTAAAGGCACCATATTGGCGCTTCAATTTAATAATTTCATTTTTCGGGGAATTAGAACATCCATCGTAAATCCAAGCTTCTCCCTTGACTTTTAAAATACGGTAGCACTCATTGAAAATCTTAATTGGGTGCTTCCAGTGATGAAATGAACCTGTACTAACGATAAAATCAACTGAATCGTCCTCAAAAGGAAGATCAACAGCATTAGCTAATTTAAACTTTACATTTTTTAAATTTCTCGCAAAACCAGAAGCAATCTCAACCATTTTGCGACTTAAGTCAATTCCATAAATTTCAAGATTTGGCGCTCTTTTGGCTATTTCTATTGACAAAAATCCGGTACCTG
This sequence comes from Candidatus Hodarchaeota archaeon, assembly GCA_048887205.1. Classification (GTDB taxonomy): domain Archaea; phylum Asgardarchaeota; class Lokiarchaeia; order Sigyniarchaeales; family SOKP01; genus Loki-b32. Next base: position 1,248 of record JBHLKB010000189.1, on the reverse strand, counting down.
AACCCACATCTATTAAAATTCCTTTATCTATTTTCTGAACAATTTCTTGAGCAATTTGTAATTCTGCAATACTCAAAATTTTCTTTACAATAGCATTATAAAGGATAGCACTAGGAGAAGGGATTGCTTCTAATCTTACTTGAATATCTTTAATAAATTTAACTAAACACATTTGATAAGCTCCTTCTTATTGAGGAAAGTCTAACAGAATCCAATGTATTTAATCATTTAATATTTTTAAAAGTTTTTTGTCTTGAATTTACATTTTAACACATGATAATAAGACTATTCCCCTGAAATATAAAAAATTATCAAATAATACAACAATACAAAAAGAATTACATAAAAATTTTAAATAAAGATATTCAATTTATAATCTGATTTGACTGCAATTAAGACTCATGATAAATTGGCGCGATTAATTGATTCTTTAACTATTAGAGATAATCAAAAAACATTTCTTCAAGAAAAAGCTAAAGATTTGCTAATTAAAATAAAATCTATTTCTCAAAATCAAATACCTTACTGGTCTTCTCTTTATTTATCAGAAAATACTTATGAATTCACAATAGAGAAATTTTGGTATGTAGGAACTTTTGATAGGGGATTTTTCCTTAAAAATCGGTTTGATATTGACCTGTATTTTGTTTTTAAAAATAATAATACTCATTCAAATGGGCAAAAAAGTTTAACAAACAGCCTACTTTTTGAAATGCTTTATTCTAATCTTAAGATCTATCAAGATAATCATAGAGAAAGTATGAAAATATTAAAAAATCCTCCATATAGACATTATATTCCTATTAGAATGGATTGTTCGGGAATTTCAATTCTTTTTGACTGTATTCCAGCACAGCAATTATTCAATGGATATCTTCTTATCCCTTGTGGAATAGGAGGGACTAAAAAGATAAATCAGATATTAGAAGAACAAAATCTCTTTAAATTAAATAAGAAGCAAAACGGAAAAATCATCCAGCTAATAATCCTTTTAAAATACTGGAATTTCAATTGGGGGAAACCTCTAAAAGGAGACATAATTGAACGTCTAGTTGAGTTTATATTTGACAAAAAAGAGATACGTAGCTGGGATCAAGCTGTGAAAACCTTCTTCAATCGAGCAATTCACATCATAGAACAGAAGAAAATTCTACCTGATAGAGTACAATTCTTTATATTAAATGAGTATTCGAGTAATGAGTTAAAAAATTTTCTTGAGTTACTTAATGAAGCTAAAATTTATGCTTA
>JBHLKB010000188.1:0-5503 GCA_048887205.1 Candidatus Hodarchaeota archaeon | reverse complement strand
TCAAGAATATTTAAAATGGATTCAGGCTTTTTAGGAAGTTCTGAAACAGTTTTCAATTCTAAAGAGTCGAGAATAGGTGGAGCTTTCAGTTTTTCAATTTCTTTTTCAATTTTTGATTGAACTTTTTCAATGGATTTTAGATCAATCAGGGCATTAGGTTTTTCTGTTTCAATTTCACCTGGCACCTTAATTTGGGGGGGTTTTTCAGGTCTTCTGATCACAGGAATTTTAATTTTAGGTGGAGGTAATTTTACATCTTTTTTAGGTGTAATTTTTTTTACAACTTTCATTTGAGAGACTTTTTTGAGTGTCTCATCTTTCTTTTCTAATTCTAACTTTAAGCTATCAATTTCTGATTTAAGATCATCGATTTCTCCTTTAAATTGCTCAGAAACCTTGCCAACAATTTTATCTATATCAAGACTAGCTTTTTCTAAATCCTTACGTAGTTCAGTGGTTATTGGTTCTTTATATTCTATACCAGCCTGAATTTCGGGAATTTCTTCGGTGATACTAATTATTTTTCGAACATATTCGGGTAATTCAGATTCTGTAAACCAGAGTTCCAAGGTATCCCATTTATCTAATTCACTTAGAGTAACGTTAAGAAGGTCTATATAAAATTCTACATGATGCGAATTCACAGTTTTTAAAGATTCAATCTTCTTAATTAATTTCTCTCGAGCTTCAATTTCATCATCAGGAGTTGGTTCTTGCTGTGTTAAGAACAAGTAGATTTCCTTAATCTCTTGAATAAGAGATTCAAACTTTTCTTCTTCGCTCATGAAAGACTTTTTAAGAATTTAATTACAATATCTCTTATACTTTGTTCTTAAATATTTAAAAACATTTCATTAATATATTTCTTTCCGATATTAAAATAAATTGAATCTTTAAATTTCCTTGTAAATATTGAATCTAAGCAAATAATATCAAACGGGAATATATCTCAAAAGTAAATAACCTCTAAATCCAATAATAACTAAGATTATTATTTTGTGTGAGAAAAATTATTTGTCTATTAATAAAATGAATTTACCTTTCCTGCGTAAAAAACATATAAACAAAATAAGTAATTAATAGGTACTATCTAAAAGAAGAAAAAAAATTGTGCTCAAGAACATACTCCTGATTAATTTTTTATAATATCAACCAATATTTGAATAAAGCTAATATATACCTTTTTATTAAAAAAAATATTCAATGGATTATATTCGCTAAGGAGTAAAACATGATAGGGATTTGAATGTCCTGGTATATTAATGTCCCTGAACACAAAATATTTACCTAGTTTTTGAATTAAAAATTTATCATCTAATTGATTTAATCCTATTTTAAGAAAATTATCATTCAATTGTAGAAAATAACTCATTGTTTTATTGAGTAAAAATCTTGCTTCTTCATTTTCAAAAAATGAACCTATAATGATTGAATTATCATCAATAACAATAATACCTTCACAATTCAATTTTTTTGCGAATTCTTCAATTGTTTTTTGGATTAATTGTGCTTTTGGAAATAACTCCAGCAAAATCTCTGACATTGCACTCATAATGGAATAAAGGTTAAAAATGGAAGTCTGATAAAAATGGATTTTCTGATCATTTCCCAAATCCTCTATTTTTTTGCTTAATTCATTAATTAAGTTCATTACTTCACTCGTATAGCTTTTAATCCACATCGGATCACATTTATGAAAGAAGATATTAAGAGGTGGGTTGATTTTTAATCCTCTAAACTGCTCTAATACATCATTCAAATAACTTAAGGATTCATCCAATCTATCTTTATTTTGAATATCAATAACATATATAGCAACTTCCGTTCTATCAAAAAATTTACTAGGATTTTTTAAATACGATATGCGATAACTTTTTTGCCCTCCTAGATCCCATTCACTTATCTCATGTCCTAATAAAATAAAATGTTGCCTACGTAGCCCTCTTGTTGGTTCAATTTTTGCAATATTTGAGAATTCCCTATGTAAAACTGAAATTATACTGGTTTTTCCCGCTGTATCTAATCCAGTAAATAATATTTTATGTCTAAATTGTTCTTTTTCTGTTAAATATGCTATGGGAGATATCTCTTTTTCCTCCAATTGAATCTCAACTCTTAACTTTATTTAAAATACAAAATTAATTAATCAATCTAAACTTATAAATTAATTTAAGATATCATAAATAAAGTAAAATATTTTGTCTGAATAAGAGAAAATTATATATTTATATTATAATGAAGCAATCGCATTCTTGCTAATGATTTGAATTTCATTTCTATATCAATATTTAAAGGTTCATACCTCCATAAATGTATTTAATTCTTTACCTTTATTTCTCTCTTTTTAAAATTTTTGATATTTCATACGAAGCACGCTCACACTCAAGAAAAATTAATCCCAATTTCACGTTTTCTGTAGTTGAAACTGCTAATACTGCTAATTCAGCATCAAAAACTAATAAATAACCATCATCACCTTTGATATATAACTGATTAAATTCGCCAATGCTCATTTCTATTACTGCTCTTTCGGATAAGGAGAGTAGCGTAGCAACCATAGCAGAAATTACTTTTTCATCTGATCTTCTAGGGTTTAATGAAAGAATAGGAAAGCCTTCAATTGATGATATGGTTGCACTTGTAATACTCGGATTATTTCTCAAAAGCTTCTTTAAAACAACTTCTAATTTTTCGAAGATACTATTTTCTTTGGTCATAATATTTTGATTTTTAATTTCATTTATCAAATTTTAATTTTACCTCAATTCACTATTCTGGATTCTCACATTATATATATTTGCTCTATATCTCTTAATCTTTTTAATTGTTCAACACTAACAGGTATTTCTTCATCTGGATTATTATCTTTAATTAATCTTAATAACTCTCGACAAAATTCTAAGAGGAAATGGATATCCTCTGGTATTCGTATATATCTATCTTCTGCCATACTCATTATTAATCTTGGATTTTGAAATTAAATTGTATATTAAAGTATATACATTTGTATATTACTTGTATAGTTGCATATTTAAATGTTCGCATTTCAGTATTATTAATATACATATCCCCACATATTTATATATGATAATATACAAATAATATACAGATTAAATTAAAAACAAGTAAATATCATAATTATTAAGAAGAAATTATATATACGTATTAAGTATAAGAGATTGATACTCACAATTGTTATTTATTAACCGATACAGTAGGAAAACCAAAATTAAGGGTGAAGAATAATCACTGATATTGAACTGAGCAACAAAGATCGCATATTGAATGTTCTTAAAACTCATTCATTAACAAGTAATGAACTAGCACAAAAGCTAAGTTTAAGTAAACAGGATACACGTACATATCTTATGCGCCTAAAAAAGGATAAAATGATTAAAACTCTTGGAAAACGAGGAAGGCAATACATTTACACTTACAAAGCTCCTGAAGACTCAGAAAAACCTCAAATTGATACTAATATGCTTGTCGAAGTATTAAAAAATTATCTTGAGTCAGAACCAAGCTTTAAACGTGAAGTTAAAAGAAAGATCGCTGAACTCGAAACGAAACTTAATAGCATAGCTATTAAAACAAATGAAAGTTATAGCGAACTAGAAGAAGAGCTTGAAAAGTTACAATACATCGAACCTCCTGATAGACAAAGAGTTAGATCTCAAGAATTTATATCTGAACAAATATTGGAATCCCCTCTTTTGGAGAATCTTGACAATATCCTTGTAAAACTTATAGATGCTATTCCAGAAGTAAAAGCCGCAACAATTGTTTCTGTGGAAGGGGAAGTATTAGCTTCAGCTCTTCCTAAGGATGTTGATGAAATGACGATTGCTGTAATGACTGCCGCACTTCTTTCACTAGCTGAAAGTGCCATAACGCTGATAAAAAGCGGCGAATTTGAACAATTGTTTATTCGGGGAAAAGACGGATACCTTCTTGTTCTACCTGCAGGACCCAATGGTGTATTATCTGTCTCTACCACGAAAGATGTACGACTTGGATTAATCTATCTCGAGTGTATGCGAGTCTCTGAACAGATCGCGAAATTGATTTGATTTTTCTACCTAATTCAAAACTTTCTCTAATATAATATTAGAATCTGATACATGTATAGGAACCTATGAGATGATACAAATAGTGATTTATCAATCTTTAGTTATCTTACTATAACATAATTCACATCTCACTGATTTTCCATTTAAAAATCTTTGAATTGAAGTATTTGATATTTTAGAGTCGCAATAAGGGCATTTCAAATCCTTTAATTTTACTTCAATTCTTTTGGTTAACCATTTAGGAATATCTTTTTTCAAAAACCATTTTGGTAAGTTTTTTATAAATTTTGGTTTCTCTAAAATTATATCCAATTCTTCTTTCTTCAAATATTTCAAATATCCTTGATTTATTAAATGCAGGACCACTGAAGGATAACCACTTTCGAGCCTAATTGCAATTTCTTCTTTAAAAACCCTTTTTGCGAGAGGATCTCCTGCTAATACCAAAGCTTTCAATAATGGAAACGCTAAATTTCTATGTAAAATACGTGTATTGTAATTATTTTCATACCATGCTTGCAAATTGGAACAATGACCCCAAAATTCGATATCAGGAGATAAATAATATTTATATGAACCTCTTTCCATTGAGTGATCCAATTTTTCAGCTGCTTCATCAATAGATTCTATTTTCTCATAATTTTTTTTGTCGGCAATAGGAATATCTAACAATAGATATTTACATTGATTAAATAATCTCCCTCCAACATATATATTCGTTTCAATGTTTTCTAATCTGAGTTCTAAATATTCATTAATTTTGAATTCAGATGGTATTTTTAATGGTAGCCCATATCTTTCAAATAAAAGTTCTCCCAATACTTCAAAAACTCGATCAGTATTCTGCCCAGTTTCCGAACATATTTCTCCAAAAGCGGAGAGATTATTTTTTTCTGCCACGGAAATTCCTTCTTGTCTAGAAACCACTCGAGATTCTCCTGAATAAAGTTTTGATCCGACTAACATTATAGGAATATCTCCTGTGTTTTCTCTAATTATCTTTGTCCAATCGGTGAGATGGTCTAACGAGACTTTATTAGTAATGTCATACATTAAAATAGCAGCATTGGCGCCTTTACAATATTGTGAAAGTAGGAATTTAAATCTTTCTTCTGCTCTAAAATCCCACATCTGTAATTTAACTTTTTGGTCTTTAAAGCTTGTTGTTGTTGACCAAAAATCAACACCTATAGTTAACCCATAGTCTTCATGAAAAAAACCAGAAATATATCTTTTGGTGAAAGCTGTTTTTCCCGGAGAAATATCACCAATAAGCATTATTTTAAAAGTATAATCATAACATTCCATTTTATCAATGAAACTTATATATTCACATTTTTTTGAATAAAATATTAATGGTTATTCTAAACCTCTCAATCCCAAGTAACATATAAAAAATTTATAAATATAAATTTAACATTTCTGTCACTTTT
>JBHLKB010000187.1:0-5516 GCA_048887205.1 Candidatus Hodarchaeota archaeon | reverse complement strand
CCTTATATTTTTTCTATATAAAGCTTTTTAATTTCTCAAAATAATCAAAAAATCTCGGAGATAAATGTTTTCATATGAAAAGAATTTATAAAATAGCCATATGGATTTCATTTATAGTAATTTTTATATTAATTTATTTTTATTTTGGTTTTGAGCAATTATTATTGAATGTATTGCTTTTGAATATTGTTGCTTACATTGTAAGATCAATATTAATAGATGTTACTCAGAGTGTGGTCAAAAACTTATTAATTCGTTATTTAATCTTGATAGTTATAAATATAATATGGTTATTATTTCCTTTTTGGTTAATTTTTATTATTTCACCAATTTATTTTGTAGCAATTATTTCTTTTCTAGTAGTTGCAATTTCTTTAACTTTTCAGAATATAATCAACAACATTGCCTCAGGAGTAATGCTCTTGTCTTCAGAAGGTTTTGAAGCAGGTGATTTAATTGAAACAAATGGAATTGTAGGTATAGTTAAAGAAATAACGTTAAATAATTTGAAACTAGAAGATTTCGATGGTTCTATCACTTATATTCCTAATAAAAACGCATTTAACTCATCAGTTGTTCGTTTTACTCACAAACCTATTAAAAAAGAAAAGAAAATAGACATTTCAGAAGTAGTTAAAAAATTCGGTAAATTAATAACTGGTGAAAAGAAAGTTACCCGTTATATTAAAGTAGTTGAGCTTTTGGGTACAGTAGATTCAGAGAAACTTGAAGAATTATTAGAGCCTATATTTGATAAGTATGAACCCATATTTGGAACAAGACCTTATTTCTATGCAAATAGTACTGTTAGTGCAATTACAAATCGATTAAGCATTACTATACAAATCATTACAGATGATCCAAAATTAATCTTAACTTATACAGACCCCCTATTGAAAGATATTCTATTCAAAATTTATGAATCAGAAATAAATTATGGATGGAACTCTGTTGATAAAAATAATTCAGAAAATATTATAGAGGTTGATAAAAACGGCAATATTTAATTCAGATTTAGAAGCCTTAATATATTTTTTAATTATTGGGGCTAGTTTTTATTTATTAAATAAATTAATCTCTTCAATCTTGAGAAAAAGTAAAAAAATTCCTTTAAAGCAAAAAACTATTATAAATTATGCTTTAAAAATTACCACAGTTCTTATAATAATATTTTTTATTATTGAAGGGTTTCCCTTCATTTCTCAAATAGACACAACTTATACAGCAGTACTTACTGGAGCAATTAGCACTGCGATTGCATTTGCATCTAGTGGTATATTCGCAAATTTTATTTCAGGAATTGTTATTATGTTAGTAAGACCATTTGAAGTTAATGATTTGATTAAAATTGAAGGAGATAAAGGAATTGTACGAGAAATTAATTTAACAAAGATGAAATTAGAGACATTTGATAACATAATTATTGAAAAGTCTAATAGTCAAGTTTTATCTTCAAAAATTGTTAATTATACAATTAAACTTGGTAAAAAGAAGTCTTTTGAAGATTTTAAAAGAAAGATATTGGCTCCTCAGGATATAGGATTCAAGGATATTTATGAAGATACTTCAGATTCTAAAATAGAATTTGAAAAAAATTTGAAAAAAGCATATGATTTCTTTTCAACTAAGTATTATCCAAAATTGTACAACTACACATTTAGAATGGCTTTTCCTTATAAAGGATTTCGATTGATGATGAATGAACTCGCAGAACTTTGCGATTTATATAATCTGAAAAACATTTTTAGGATTAAACCACAATTCGATATTGTTAATTTTAATATAAGTATAATAGTAAAATTCCGAATATTAACATTCAACCCGCAAAAGATTTTTGATTTTCAACCGAAATTTGCTCAAGATGTTTATAATATAATTTACAAATATAGGAATTTATAAAGATAGTTGAATTTTATAGGAAAAAAATCTATTTATGTTATGTTTTTTCTTTTTACTGCAATTGTTAAATCTTTTCTCTTTTTTAAGATGAATAAATGGTTTAGTTAAATATTATAATAATCTTTTATTAAATTACATAAATATAATTAGCTAATTAGCGTGATTAAAGAGTGTTTGATAAAAATTATTTGGAAAAACTCAGAGAAGAAAAAGAAAAATGGGATAAAGTTTATGAAAGCCAAAAAGAACGGGATGTAAAATTTGTAACTGATTCTGAAATCCCTATTAAAAAACTTTATACACCTTTAGATATAAAAGATAAAGATTATTTAAATGATATCAGTTTTCCTGGGACAGCACCTTATACAAGAGGAGTTTATCCCTCGATGTATAGAGGCCGCTTATGGACAATGAGATTATTTTCTGGACATGGGACTCCTGAAGAAACTAATAAAAGGTGGAAGTTTCTTTATGAAAACGGTGAAACTGGATTTAGTGCTGCTGTTGATGCATTAACATTTAATGGAATTGATCCAACTAATAAAGATGGAGCTCCAGAAGTAGGAACGTCTGGTGTACCACTTTATTGTATCGATAGTCTTTTTGCTCTTACAGAAGATATTCCGATTGATAAAATTAGTGTTGCTTTGGTGGTAGAACCTTTCACATCTGCTCCAGTATGTTCAATGTATTTTAATATGGCGAAAATACGAGGTTATGATATTAAACAATTGATGGGAACAACGCAGAATGATATTTTAACAATGACAGTTGGATATATCCCCTATAAAAATTCTCCACCTAATCATATACTCCGTTTAGCATGCGATTTCATCGAATGGACAGTGCCAATGAAGAATGTTCCCAAATGGCATCCAATCAATTTCACAGGATATAATTATCGAGAAGGGGGAATTGATGCTGTGCAAGAACTAGGGTTTGTATTTGCAAGTGCGTGTTCTCATATTGAGAATTTAATTGAAAGAGGGTGGAAAGCTGATGATTTTGTTGGTCGTCTTGCCTTTCACTTAGCTGCTCATAAAGACTTTTTTGAAGAAATCGCGAAATTTAGAGCAGCGAGGAGAATTTGGTATAAATTAATGAAAGATAAGTATGAAGTCAAGGATCCAAAAAATTTAGGCTTTCGATTTCACGTGCAGACCGCAGGATCTTCCTTGACAGCACAATCTCCAAAAATTAACATAGTCAGAACGGCAATTCAAGCCTTAGAAGCAAATTTAGGTGGATGTCAGTCATTACACACAAATTCCTATGATGAAGCTATTTGCTTACCCTCCGAAGAAGCGGCTTTAGTTGCATTAAGAACTCAACAAGTAATCTCAGATGAATCTAGAATCCATAATACAATAGATCCTCTCGCAGGTTCATACTTTATTGAATGGTTAACAGACGAAGTAGAAGAAAGAGTTTGGAAATACATTGATAAAATCCAAAAAGTCGGTACAATTGATAAAGCGCTCTCTACAGGATTCTTATATAAAGAAATGAGGGATGCTTTTCATAAACGCCGAATGAAACTCGAGAATGGAGACGAAATAATGCTTGGTGTAAATAAATATCCAGTACCTTATGACACAGTTACTGATGTTTTTAGAACAAACAAAGAGGCAATAGATATAGAAGTTCGCCGAATTGAAAAGTTAAAGGCTCGGAGAGATAAAGCGAAATTAGAGAAAATTTTGGATAAATTGCGAAATGTCTGTGAAAAAGAAGAAAATGTAATGCCAGTAGTTATGGAAGCTACTAAAGAGGGAGCTACTATCGGAGAAGTATGCAATATCTATAGAGAGATATGGGGAACTTGGGATCCCCCATTGGCAATCTAAATAATGAGGTGTTAAATATGAGTGATAGGAAAATAAGAGTATTAATGTCAAAGCCAGGTATTGATGGACATTGGCGTGGTGGTATCGTTGTCTCAAGGGCTATTCGGGATGCTGGTATGGAACTTGTTTTTGGAGGATTTCAAAATGTAGAACAAATTGTTGAATCTGCAATTCAAGAAGATGTTGATGTAATAGGACTAAGTATTCATTCTGGGGCTCATTTTGCCTATACGCAACAGGTTATCGACCTTTTAAAAGAACGTGGGGTAGCAGATAATATTATGATACTTGTAGGCGGGGTAATTCCAGCAAAAGATTTTTCAAAACTTAAAGAGATGGGTGTTGCAAATGTGTATGGTCCTGGTACTCAAACTAAAGAAATAATTGATTTTATTAATCAAAATCTTAAAAAATAATTATATCCTTTTTTTTTAAATTAATTAATAAACACTAGAGTTGATTATAGTATGCTGGATGCCTTTTTCGAGGCAGACTATAAGGATAAGCTTCCAACATTGCTTTATATAAAGTTGGTCCTAAAGTAAGATACCAAGTTACTCCAATAGTACCTCTAGATTTTTGTTCTTTGCTTAATTTTAAGTAATAACCTCAGATATTGTCGAATTTATTAAAGCCAATGTCAAAAAATAAAAAAGCTATGTAATATTTTTTTTCTCAATTTATTATTTAATAGCTATTTTTCATAAGAGGATGCTTTTTTTTGAAAACTGAGTATGACATTAATGCATTAATTACCAAATTTAAAGATAAAGACAAAATTGCGTTAGCTAAATTGATTACAATCATAGAAAATGATCCAGATAAAGCACATGAAATTTTTAAACATTTTGAAGATATTAAACATGATTCTTATATTATAGGAATTACTGGTTCTCCTGGAGTTGGAAAGAGTACTCTTACAGGAGTAATTTGTAAAAAATTACTAGATGAAGGAAAAACAGTAGGTATTATTTGTGTTGATCCTACATCTCCATTTAGTGGAGGTGCTTTTCTTGGAGATAGAGTTCGAATGACAAATATTTCATTACATCCTAATGTGTTTATGCGCAGCCTTGCTTCAAGGGGGTATAAAGGAGGTATATCTAGAGCTGTATTTGACATTAGTTTATTATATGAAGCTTATGGAATGGATCTAATAATAATTGAAACTGTTGGTGTTGGTCAGTCTGAGTTTGATATTTATAACCTAGCATATACTGTTGTTGTTATCCTAGTGCCTGGATATGGTGACGCAATCCAAATGCAGAAAGCTGGATTAATTGAACTTGGAGACATTTATGATATAAACAAGAAAGATTTAGGAGGAGAAGATATTGCAGTTCAGGTTGAGATGATGCTTGATGATACTATTTTTCAAAGTGGGTGGAGACCCCCAGTTTCAATGACAGATGCGATTTCGGGGGAAGGAGTTGATGATTTGATACAACACATCTGGGATCATAAAGAACATATTGAACTTTCAGAATTACTAAATGAGAAAAAAAAGAGAAGATTTTCTTATAAGATTAAAGAATTAATTTATTCTAAAATTGAAAAATTAATTTCAGAGAATTATATTAATGAATCTGAGATTAATAAAATTGTAAACCATGTAATAGATGATGGTAAATTTAAAATATATAGAACAATCCATAAAAAATTCGAAGATATAAATTTCGAAATAAAAAAGAAGAATTAAATCTTTTTTAAATTACCTTGTGAATTGTTCAAAAAGTGGACCTTAAACCTTTATAATTAAAATAATTTCTT
>JBHLKB010000186.1:0-5516 GCA_048887205.1 Candidatus Hodarchaeota archaeon | reverse complement strand
GGTAAATTTCAAGAGTCTATTGATCTAATAAGAGAAACCAATCCATTACCATTCCTTTGTGGAAGGATTTGTACAGCTCAATGTGTATTAAATTGCAATCGCCAACAATTCGATGAACCAGTTGCTATCAGAGAGCTTAAACGTTTTGTATCCGATTGGGAAGTTGAGAATCCAAATCAAAGTAGAATTAAACCAGTACCGCTTACTAAAGAAAAGGTGGCTATTATTGGTGCAGGACCAGGTGGGCTATCAGCAGCGTACTTTCTCGCTAGAATGGGATATAAACCAACTATTTTTGAGAAAGGTGATAAAACTGGTGGAGTTGTAAGATATGGTGTCCCACAATATAGGCTTTCTGATGAGGCTCTTGATCAGGATATAGAGTTTATCAAGAGTATGGGAGTAGAAATTGTTTTAAATAAAGAATTTGGTCCAGATTTCACATTAGAAGATATTTGGAAGCAAGATTATAAGGCAGTTTTTATTGCTGTAGGCTTATACGTCCCAAAAACTCTCAGACTTGAAGGAGAAGATTTACCTAATGTAGACGTAGCAATTGATTTTCTTCTAGAGAGGAAGTATAAATGCGCTGAAAACCCAGAAGAATTTAAAGGTAAGACTTTTGGTATTCTTGGAGGGGGCGCTGTTGCTGTAGATGTTGGGGAAACAGTTCTTCGGCTGGGAGCAACCAAAGTTGATCTTGTTGATATTTTATCTGAAGAGGCATTAAAAACCGTACTCGATGACTTACATGATGCTGAGAAAGAAGTAATGGAATACCATTTTGATACTTCAACAACAAATATCACACAGGAACCCAATGGAAAACTAGCATTAAATTGTTATAAAATTGAATGGGGCGAGCCTGATCCTGAAACCGGAAGAAGGCCCTTAAATAAAATTGAAGGTTCAGAGTTTAAAATTGTTGTTGATAATATTGTTATAGCAATTGGTCAGGGACTTGATCCAGAGCCACTTAACGCTGCTACGGATAATCAACTAAAAATTGAGAGGGGAAAAGTTGTAATAGATGATCTAACTTATGAGACTGGTATCTCAGGGGTTTTTGCGGGTGGTGATATTATTTATAATTCATTGATGTGTGCTGTTGATGCCATAGGAGATGGTAGAGAAGCAGCATTTTCAATTGATAGATATCTCCGAGGACTTGATTTAAAGAAAGGAAGAATAAGAAAGAATGATCTAAAAAGATCTACTATACCCAAAAAATATATACAAACGCAAGCATGTCAAGATATGAATTTTATGCCTAGTTCTGAGAGATTAGTCTGCTTTGACGAAATGGAATTAGGATTTACAGAAGAACAAGCGAAAAAAGAAGCAAATCGATGTTTAAATTGTAATTGTTGTTGTAATCCTGACCAGATCCCCGAGGATTTTGAAAAAGCACTTGATGCTTCAGGCATTATGATATGTGATTATGGTACTCAAGATACCTGGTCTTCATTGAATGCACCGAATTATTTTGAAATCCCCAAAAGTGTTATCGGAATTTTAAATCAAAATGACATAATCCCTGTAGTTTTACCTGAAGAAAAATGTTGCGGGCATGATAGTATTTGGCGAGGGGATGTTGATACATTTAAAACGTTAGCAGAATATAATGTAAAGCTTTTTAAAGATGCAGGAGTCAAAACTCTAATCTTTAACTGTGCTGAAGGATACTATACTTGGAAATATGAATATAAAAATTTGTTTAAAGGTAGCGATCAGTTTGATTTTGACGTTTATCACATTACTGAATATATCCTAAAAGAGAATTTGTTAGAAGACATAACATTTCCGAGCTTTGATAAAATTAAAATAACTTATCACGATCCTTGCAGGCTAGGGAGAATGAGTGAGGTTTTTGATGCACCACGTGAAGTGTTAAAACTTATTCCATCAGTTGAATTAGTAGAAATGGAAGACTCTATGCAAGATGCGGATTGTTGCGGCGTTTCTGCATATATATCATGCAACCAAGATTCTAAGAAATTACAAGAAAAGAAAATCATACAAGCAATAGAAACTGGAGCAGAATATCTTATTACCGCATGCCCTAAATGTATTGCTCATTTGAATTGTTACCTTAATGAAAACAGAGAATTAAAAGATAGAATAAAGGTAATTGATATTGTAAGTTTTCTCGGAAAACTGCTCTTTTTAGTGTAATTTATTTCATTATTTTCTTATTTGTAGTCTGATTTAAGTTCATTCTTTTTTAAGAATAATTCATCCTTTCTTTGTACCTTGATTGAATAGTATTACTATTTATTATATACAAATAATAGTAGTAATCCCAAAATAGACAAACCTACCCCGATCAATGCTAAGTATATAGAAAAATATTGAATAGAGGTCCACGCAGGGATGGTTGAACTGTTAGTTACTAAAAAGAAGAAGAACCCTAAAGAAATAATCCCTATTATCAGAAAAATGAGCCCTAAAATCTTTTTTATATTAACCATTAAGATCACAATGATATTTGGTTTGATATTAATTCCCTATTAGTATTAATAAATTTAACATTATCGTAAAGACCTCTTCTATTCAATTGAATTAAAGTATAAGCTTAAAAAGTATATTTAATTACAAAAAAGTTAAAGGGCCATTTTCAAATAAATATGAAATTTGATAATAATGAGTGAAAAAGAAATCGCGTGGGATTTAACCGAGATTTTTTCAAGTTGCGATGATCCTGCAATTTCAAAAACTATAGATGCCTTAATGGAAAAAGCTGATGAAATTGTAAACCAATATAAAGGTAAAATCAATAAGCCAGACTTTACAGCCCAAAATTTACATGATCTTTTAGAAAAACATCAAGAGATTTTAGCTGGTGTAGAAGATATTAAGGTATTTTCAGAAAATTCATTTAACGCAAATATGACTCTTCCTGAAAAAAAAGCACTTTATAATAAATTCAATGATTTTGAGAGTTATGTCTTAAAAAAATTAACATTCCTCGATTTAGAAATTGGAAAATTAATATATAAAAACCCACAGTTGATTAATGAAGAAGTTGTTAGTAGTTACAAACATTACCTTGAGAAAATTAGGAGAAAGTTTCCTTATAAACTATCAGAAACAGAAGAACAGTTAATTCTGGAAAAAGATCAGTTTGGCGTTAACGCATGGCAACAACTAAAAGAATCATGGATAAGTACAAAAAAATTTAAAATTAATTTTGAAGGTCATGAGAAAATAATATCATTTAGTGAATATCGCTCCCTAATTGAGCATCCTGATAGAGAAACTAGAATTTCTGTATATCACTCTGTTTGTGGCGTATTAAGCAAAGAACAAGAGATTTATTCAGCTGTATTACGTAATATATGTGGTGACTGGGTAAAAACTTCCAAGCGTAGAGATTATAATAGTCCAATCCACCAAAGTCTCATTGAAAATGATACAAATCAAGTTATCATAGACGATTTAATGAAAACCATTGAAAAAAACATTTTTGTTTATCAAAAATTCTTAAGAAATAAAATTAAACTCTTAAACCTAGCTAAATTAGATGGGGTTGATATTTGGGCGTTCCTTCCATCTAAGAAAAGATATACATGGGATGAAGCAAAAAAAATTAATCTTCAAGTATACAAAAATTTCGATACTTCATTTGGAGAGATTGTAAACGATATTTTTGAGAGAAATCATATAGACGCGAGTACTAGAGAAGGCAAAGTGATTGGTGCTTACTGTTCTCCTTGGTATAATGGGAAGTCTGCTTTTATTTTAACACCTTTTACAGGGTTATTAAGCGACATTTTGATCCTTACTCATGAACTTGGACATGGAATTCATTTTTATTTTTCTTCTCGAGAACAAACGTTTTTTAATTATTGGCCAACCTTGACCTTAGCAGAGACGGCATCAATTTTTGGAGAATTACTAATGATTGATCATTTAATTGAAACCACTGATTCAACCAATGAGAAGATTTCT
This sequence comes from Candidatus Hodarchaeota archaeon, assembly GCA_048887205.1. Lineage (GTDB taxonomy): Archaea > Asgardarchaeota > Lokiarchaeia > Sigyniarchaeales > SOKP01 > Loki-b32. Next base: position 1,565 of record JBHLKB010000186.1, on the reverse strand, counting down.
TTATTAACTAATCAATTAAGTAAGGCAGGATTATTAATTTTTCTTTTAAGCGCTTGGATGTGGTTCGAACAAAGTCTTTACGATGCTATTGAAAAGGGAGAATATTTGGATGGTAGAACTATCTCCAAATATTGGTGTGCTGCAAGAGAGAAAATATACGGGGATTCTGTTGAGTGGTTTGATGATACGAAGTGGGAATGGATCCCTATACCACAACACTTCCAACCTAACTTTAGGTTTCTAAATTATCCATATGTTTATGCCCAAATTTTCGTTTATGCGTTGTATAAAACCTATAAAAACGAAGGTGAAAAATTTGTACCTAAATTAAAGAAGCTATTGAGTGCCGGTGGCAGCTTATCTCCAGAAGAATTGGGGAAGATCGTTGGTTTGGATATAACCAAACCAGACTTCTGGCAACTTGGAATGAAGCAATATGAGGAATTTGTAGATGAGTTAGAAAAACTTACGAAATAAATCTTTTTCATGATTTTCATAATTTTTTCTCTTAAGCAGGAAATAAACTTAAAAAGAATAATCACCTAAAGAAAAATTAATGGGCAATTTTCAAATAAATATGAAATTTGAGAATTATGAGTGAAAAAGAAATCGCGTGGGATTTAACCGAGATTTTTTCTAGTTGCAATGATCCTAAAATTTCAAAAACTATCGATGCCTTAATGGAAAAAGCGGATGAAATTATAGACCAATATAAAGGCAAAATCAATAAACCATACTTTACAGCTCAAAATTTACATGATCTCTTGGAGAAACACGAGGAAATTTTGGCGGGAGTAGAAGAAATTCAAATATTTTCAGAAAATTCATTCTACGCAAACATGACACTTCCGGAAACAAAAGCACTTTATAATAAATTCAATGATTTTGAGAGTTCTATTTTAAAGAAATTAGTATTTCTCGAATTGGAAATTGGGAAATTTGTTGATAAGAATCCAGAGATAGTTGAAGAAGAAATTCTTAGTATTTACAAAACTTACCTTGGTAAAGTTAAGAGAAAATTTCCCCATAAACTATCATTGACAGAAGAAGAATTGATTTTAGAAAAAGATCAGTTTGGAGCTAAAGCTTGGCAGCAATTGAGAGATTCATGGATTGGTAGTAGAAAGTTTAAAGCTACTGTTGAAGGTGAAGAAAAAACAATATCATTTAGTGAATTCTATCCTTTTAAATTACATCCAGATAGGGAAACGAGGATATCTGTATACAAATCAGTATGTAGTTTAATAGGAAAGGACGAAAACGTAATATCCTCCGCATTACGAAATATTTGCGGTGATTGGGTAAAGATTGTGAAACGTAGGGGATATGATAGCCCAATACACCAAAGTCTCATTGATTTTAATACAACCCAGAATATCATAGATAATTTAATCAAAACAATAGAAGAAAATATTGGTCTTTATCTAAGATTCTCAAAAATTAAAACAAAACTCTTAAATCTCCCAAAATTGCATGGTGTCGATATTACGGGAAGGCTTCCATTTAAAAAAAAATTTACTTGGAATGAAACAAAAGAACTTGCCATTCAAATTTTTAGTAATTTC
>JBHLKB010000185.1:0-5517 GCA_048887205.1 Candidatus Hodarchaeota archaeon | reverse complement strand
GGAATTGTTGGTGAAGAGATCGAAATAAACCCAAAAAAATTAGCAAAAAAGATAATTCCTCCAGAAAATATTGACAAAATTATTTTATAACGTGAGCGTAATTTTTTTCTATCATCAATAAATCCAATGATACCTGCTAATAGAACAGTTAGAAGAAAAATCAAAATTTCATTAAAAAAGGTATTGAAGAAGATGATTAGAAAAATTGAGGAGACAGTAAAACCAATTAGTATACTAATTCCGCCAGATTCAGCGACTTCAGGTTGAGTGTTTTTATGAATATCTATACCTATATATCTTTTTTTTTTCATGAATTTTATTATAGTAGGAAGGATTAGATATGTGACAAGAAATCCAATAATGAAAATTATTATCAAAAAGGATATTTCTAAAATACCCCAGTTCAATTCAGAGAGTGGAATCATTTTTCTTCCATATTTGTATTTTTTTTTAAATAAGTAATACAGATTGTAGAGACAAAAAATTAAAATATTTAATGTATTAAAATTTTTTATTTTTTAATTTGGGATTGATAAAAATTAATAGCCCGGCACGGATTCGAACCGTGTTCGCTATACATCTCATAATGGGATGCATAGTCGCGGGGTTCAAAGCCCCAAATGCTTGGCCATTTTGCTTAATACAAAAATTATGTATTAATCTACACCACCGGGCTAAGAGATCATATCCTGTTATTAATTTTTATTCTCTCTGGAGTTTTTTAAGATATTAAATGGCTTTAGATCTTGATCAAAGAATTTTTCATCTAATAAATTTTTATTGGTTTTAAGGAATTCAATTTCTTGTTTTTCATTGCGATATTTGTCTGGTAACATCTGCGGAATAGTTTCTATAATAGGATACCAACGTTTACAATTACTACAAAAAAGAATACCAGATTTTATATCAATATCCAATTTAATTTTATTTACAAAATATAATTCTGGTAAGATAGTTTCAAATTCTTTGAAATCTAATTTTTTAGAATATTCTATAATTTTTTGCTTGATATCAGATTTGACGAGTTCAAAACATCTTTTGCTCATTATATTAGTAGAGTTATCATTTAAACTTTCAAATTCATTTATGCTCGAAATGATTAACTTAAGATAAGTTTTAATGTTAGTTTTTTCAATTACAATATTATCCTTTAGTAAAAGTTCTTCACCTTCATTGTATATATCAATTATTCCTTCATTTTTAATGAAAATAAGATCTCGCTTTTTATAATCATTAATAATTGACTGAAATTCTTCTGGTTTATTCAAAAAAGAAAAAATATATAATTTTAAAGGAAAGTATTTATCTATTGGGCATGCCAATATATCAAAGAGCCATGGTTTCATAAATTCTTACTCTTAATAAAGATTTTTATAATAGATAACTCCTAAGCTGTTGAATAAATTTATCAATTGTTCGATCTATTTTTTTTGCTCGTTTTTTGAAATCATCAGATAATTTAAAATATGCTGCTCTAGAAGGTAATTTACCTCTCTTATACCTTGATTCTAAAAGATTTAAACTATCTTTGACACTTATTCTTTCTGCTTCTAGAACGTCTAATCTTTTTATGATATTCTCAAAAGTTTCACTTGTTTCCATTATTGCTTTTTTGAATGGCATTATTTCATTTTGTATTTCATCAATTTTAGAAGTATTAGTATCTTGTATGTTTTTAAATTTCTTTTTTGATATTTTTTTCCGTTTTACTTCTTCTTCTGCTTGTCTTATTTCTAAAGTTAAGGCATTTTTTTCTTCGTATAAAGAACAAAACTCTCTAATTTCATTAACAGGAATAAATTCCTTAGTAACAGCAGCTTCATCAAATTCTTTCTTTCTTGTTTTTATTATTAATACAAAAGCCGTAGCTACTATAGCTATTGTTAATATAAGAATAATAGGTCTTAAAAGTATATCAAAAAGATTTATAGTAAATGTCAATTGTATTACCATACTTTCAACAGGGGAAACAAAATTAGATTTATATATAAGTACTGTAGCCCCCTGAGTTTTCCTAATAGCATCTGGATATTTAGTAATTGAATCAATATTAAAACAACCATCAATTATTATGTTAGTAGTCTGATCTCTTCCCAAATAGTCATATTTAGTTGTTAATAAATCGAGCTGAATCGATTCTTGGAACCAATTTAATGAAACATAATTTTCAAAAGGTAAACTATATTCAACATAAAAATTAAATGTTGAATTAGGTAGCAACCTTATACGGTTTGCAAATAAATTTATCCTTACTATTTTATATATTCCTGAGTTTATAATAGATATACCTAATATTTCTCCTAAATCATCAGATATATAAATATTGTCAGCATATTTGGGAACTTTTAATGAAAATTCATGAAAATTTATTACTCCTAAGTTTTCTATTAATAATCCTTCTTTAACTCTTATTATTCCCCATGGGGAGATTAATATTTCGCGGTTTATTTCTTTCATCTCTGTTTTTGTATAAGTGGCATCATAATAAATCATATTATCTAGCTTTTTATCACCTATATTTTCCAAGAACGGAGTTATAAAATCAGCCCCAACTTCATCCCTAATAAAGTCAAAAGTATACGAGATTCTATGAAGTTCTTCAAGCGGTAAACCCCAACTTGCATTAATATCCGTAGCCGTTATGGGAAACCAGAAAATGGCGGTTATTTCACCCTCCAATTTATAAGGTAAAATGGGAAAAATATTTACATAAAAGGATATAAATTGTTGAGGAAATTGTAGATCTCCTAATATGCTGTAAGATATTATATTTCTATATATATGATTAAATTTGATAGTTCTTGTTTGATGTGGTAATAGTGGGGAATTAAAATAAATGGTTATCATTTCAAATCCATTCATAATTAAATTGGCACGTTCAGCAAACAATGTGTCTTGGTTTTCCCCTATAGCTTCAAAAAAAATCAAATCTTCTGAAATATTTAATGGAATTCCGAAAAAAATTGACAAAATTGGATTGTTATTTAGATTTTTAATACTTAATGAGTCTTCAAAAATTAACAAGCCATAATTAGTTATATTAGCTATTCTATTAGTTTTTGTAATTATTATATTTTCTATTCCTTCCAAACCATTTGAAGATTTAACCCTGTTATTTCTATTATAATCGGTATGTTCTAACTCTAGATTATCTGATATGAATGAAAAAAGTATGATAACTAATAGAAATCCTGTGAATATTAATAATAATTTTTCCCTTTTTAACATGAAACTATCTTTAAATCCTTAAATTACTAACAATAATTAATGCTAATTATATAAATTTATTAAATTTTTTATCACATTTCAAGATAAAATTTTAAATGTCTCTAGCAATTACTTTAATACATAATTCATTGAGATTTTAGTAATATTTTTTATTATGTCATCTCGCAGTACTCAATCAAGACGTAAAAAAAGAAGAAGTGGAACTGCACCAATGCCAATGGGAGGTGCGGGGTTGATGAGATTCTTTCAAGATAGCTCAATAGGAATTAAGGTAGGCCCTATTAGTACAGTTATATTATCTATAACTTTGATTATAATTGTAATACTAGCACATGTAGGCGTCTTTAGGTGGATATTTGGTGGGGGATAGTGTTTCTTTTTTTTTATACATTAATTAACTGTTTATAGGTAATTTATGAAAATTTCGGAATTTCAAGGATTAATTAAAAATATTTATTTTGAAAAAGATCTTGATAGAGGCATCAATGCTACTTTTATTTGGTTAATAGAAGAAATCGGAGAATTAGCTCATATTTTAAAAAACAAGGAAATTGAAATTGAAAAAGCTTCAGAAGAATTAGCAGATATATTTGCATGGATAAACTCATTAGCAAATTTATTAAGTATAGATCTTGAATTAGCAGTTTCCAAAAAATATCCTGGTATGTGTATTAAGTGTAAATCCAATCCATGCATTTGTAATAAGTGATTATTTTTTTCTACTTAAACAATAAAAGTTTTAATCTATTAAGAATCCTATAAACTGTTAAAATTTCTTAAAAAAATAGTCCCTTTTCCGAAAAATATTATAATTTTATCATCATTTTAGTGTTTGCAATGAACCTTTATGGAAAAAGAATATGGATTGACCTTGAACAACCTAAAACTGCCAAAATGTTTAACTCATTAATCAAAAAATTTGAAAAAGAAGAGTCAGAGCTTTTAATAACAGCTAGAGACTATGATTCTACCTATCAAATTTTGGAAGATTCTGGAATAAGATATAAAAAAGTTGGTAGCCATGGTGGTGAAAAATTAGAAGGTAAATTAGATACGTATATAAATCGCTTGAAACAACTTTTTCCTTTAATTAAGAAATTCTCACCTGATTATTTTGTAACTTTTCTATCTGTGGAAGGTACAAGAATCGCTTATGGATTAAAAATACCCTCTATTGGGATTAATGACGAACCGCGAAATGAGCCTGTATGTAAATTAATACATCCATTTATAGGAAATATAATCACTCCCGAATGTATTCCTAAAGAATGGTACATACGACTTTATGCTGATCCAGGGAAAATTATTAGATATAATGGTCTTGATGAAATCGCTTGGCTTTCAGAGTATTCTCCCAATCCAGATATTCTTGAAAAATTTGATATAGAAAAAGGAAAATATCTGATAGTAAGAACGGAACCTACAAATGCTTGTTATTTAATTGATAGACTAAAAACAGAAGAAACTTTGATAAGTAGTTTTTTTCCTCCAATTTATAAGGAGTTCCCAAATCACAAATACTTTCTTCTGGTTCGTTCAAAAAAACAAGCACAATACTTATCAAAAAAGCTTAAAATTCTTAGTAAAGAAAAAAATGTTATAATAACTCAATATTTGCCAAATATTGTTGATTTATGCTTCTATGGAGCTGTTATAATAAGTGGGGGTGGTACAATTGTGCGGGAATCAAGTTTATTAAATATTCCAAGTATTGAATTTTTCCCCGGGGACACAGCACCACAGGATAAGTTTTTGATAAAAAATGGATTTCCTTTAGAACATATCCAGGATTCAAATTTATTAATTAATAGAACAATAAATATCCTAAATCAAGGTCCATCTCCAGAGAGATTTAAGATTAGTTCATTTAAGGAAAAAATTAGCCAATTTGAAAATCCAATTGAAATTTGTTTTAATTATGTAAAAAATAGATTAGTAGATGGTTAAATGCTTATTATAAATTTAAACAATCTCTAAAAACTTCTGATAAACATTTTCAAGTTTCTTCCCTACTGAATCCCAGGTATATCTTTTGACAAATTCCTGAGCATTATTAATCAAATTTTCTCTCATATTATCATCTTTCAATAAATTTACAATCTCTTGAGCTAATTTTTGAGGATTCTTCGGAGGAACAAAAAGTGCATTATCCTGTAAAACTTCTTTGTATGCAACCAATGATGAACATATAACTGGAGTCCCGCATACTATTGCTTCAATTGGTGTCAAACCAAAACCTTCTGAAGCATAGGAATATGTTACAAAAACATCACCCATCGAATAATAGAT
>JBHLKB010000184.1:0-5518 GCA_048887205.1 Candidatus Hodarchaeota archaeon | reverse complement strand
TAGACATTAATATTGAATCTAATCCACTTATTAGAATCATGGGTGATAATATAAACAAGATATTGCTATAATTATTGAGTTTGAAATTGAAGAAATTAAGGAAAATAATAATAATCATATTAGTTAATAAATAGATAGGAATTGAAGATAAAACCCGTAAAATAATAGAATTTCTGATTACTCTTTTAACTTTTGAATTTTGATTTAAAGCAGAATATACAGAGACATAATAATGAATTGAAAAATCTAATCCAGGTGGTAAAAAACTTAATATAATACCCGCAATACTAATAAAAGATGTTGCCAAAATTAAAATTCCCCATAATTCTTGAGTAATTAATCTAGCAATAAAAAATGATGTAATTAAAGAGAAAATCTGAGTCCCATAATTTGTCATAAATGAATAAAGGGAACCTTTTATAAGTTTCTTCTGCTCCCTTTTGACATCATGATTGATGCTACTCACAATTTTCCTCAATCTCCATATATTTCAAAATTTTTTTTTAAACTAGATTGATATGATCTAAAGTAAATGAGTTATTCATATATGTTTGGGCTAGTAATTTCTTTTCTTTATACAGGATTTCTGAATTTAATGTGCGAAAATTTTTCTTTCGATAAGTAATTTAAAAAATTAACTCTGCTGTCAATTGATATAAGAAAGATTTTAGTGTTATCCATAAACTTGCTTTTACCTTCTTAAAATTATTTAACTTCTATGTTATAGTCTTACTGCTTTCATTATTGAACTTAATAGAATAGATGCTTTTCATATCTCCTATATTTTATTTAATAGATAAATACCTCTTAAACTTATCTGCTTAAATAATATCTATTATTACTTTTCGGAAGATTCTAAAAAATTGGATAATAAATATTCTGAAGTTTTCCTTTCCCTTTATAAGTTTTTGAAATATTAAATAACTCTATATCATATATAGAGGATTCTTTTTTTATCTTTTCTAGGTTCTTATACGAGTTTTTACTAAAAATTAATTTCTATAATTAATAAGAAAACTTCATTTTTTTGATTTAATTTTACAAATAAATTAATTATTCTAAAGCATTATTAATCATTTTAATAAGTTCTTTTTTATTTTGTGCTCCTATTTTAGTTTCTATTATTTCTCCCTTATTAAATAATATAAAGGTTGGAACTCCAGTTAATTTGTACTTTTTTGGAATGGCTCGGTTTCGATCTATATTTAATTTAGCGATTTTAATTTTCCCGTTATATTCTTCTTGTAATTCTTTAAGTAGATATTCAATCATTTTACAAGGTACACACCAAGAAGCCCAAAATTCAATTAATACTGGTAATTCTGACTGAATAACTTCTTCATTAAAAGTTTTATCTGAGACCTCCATAGTTATAAATCAAATATTGGTTTATATCCTTTAGATTCTTTGGTTCCGGGATCATATTTTTCTAAACCTCTCATTTTACGTTTTTCTCCTTGCCAAGTTGTTACAGGAAGGATTGTGTGCCTTTTCATTTCGATCCTATTTTTAATCTCTTTCTCTTGGAGTATGCTAAACATTCTTTCTATTTCTTCCTCTAATTTAATTTGAGGAGTAAATCCAAAAGTTCTTGGAATTTTTTTGAAACAACTTCAAATGGATGAGTATCTGCTTCAACTCTAGGATTTTCTAACCTTTGGATTTTAACATTGAGTCAAAATTTTTATATTCCAACTCTAGCTACTGATTCGGCTAAATCACCAATCTTATATAATCCTGAAACTTAATTAAAACATATTGACCAGGTTCAAGTGGAGAGATTATCAATTTAACCATACATTGCATAGCATCATTAAGTGCTATGAATCCTCTAATTTGTTAACCTTTCCCATAAATTGTTGTAGGTATGCCTGTAACAGTTTGAGCAATAAATCTATTAATTACTGTTCCGAAACATTCATCAGTGTCATATCTGGTTCTTAATTTTTTATGTATCCTGAACTTTACTAACATTATAAAAACTTGTAGGATATCTTGGCATTGTTGTTCCTCCTAAGCTCCATTCTCGATCATTCCAATTTATAATTGCATCTGCGAGAAACAATCCTTCAAAAAGTAGTCTACCAGTTAAAAGGAGACCATATTCTCCCATGGTAATAAAATATAATGATAAATAAAATAATAAAAAATAAAAAATAATAGTAATAATGATAATTAAAAAACAAATAATAAAGATTTTGATTAAAATTTTTTATGGATCTCTTTAATTGGATGATAAATGCTTTACTCAATATATTAGATTTCATTTCTAAGATAGAAATATTTTTTCTCTTAACATTATTGATAATTTTATTTAATATTTTACTCCATTTCACGAAGGATAAAATATATTTAAATTCTATATTAATTAATAAAGATCCCGAAATTTCAAGTATAAACGATTTAAAATTTACCCCTTTAGTTAATATTATTATCCCAGCTTGGAATGAAGGTTTAGAATTTAAAGAATGTCTATTATCTATTGAGAAATTAAATTATCCAAAATTAAAAGTTATAATAAGTGCTGGTGGTAATGAAGAGACAATTAAGATCGCTGAATCTTACAAAAATCGTGAAAATTATATAGTTTTACATCAAATTGGAGGAAAAAAGAGATACGCTTCAGGCAAAATCGCAGCTTTAAATCAATGTATTGAATATATTACTGAAGGAATCTCTTATCTTATTGATGCCGATTGTTATATCACTGATGAAATTCTATTAAGGATGATCTATCCGATTGTAAATCTAAATGAAAATGTAACAATAAATACTTTTAGACCATTGAAATCTCAAGAAGGAAGATCTTTTGTTAATTATTTACAATTTGATCGAGTAGGTAATTTTAAAGGAAAATTTAAAAGATATAATAAAATTATGGTATCAGGATCAAATACATGTGTATCTTATAAAGCAATTAAAGCAATTGGGAAGTTTAACGAGAAAAGGATGCTTCCTGAAGATCATTCAAGAGGGTATGATCTAATTTCTAAAGGATTTAAAATATATATGTTAGTAGACTATAGAAGTAGGATGTATAGTGCTTATCCTAATAATCTAAAAGAATATTTTGAGCAAAGAAAAAGATATTTTGCAAATGCAATTTTATCATTAAAATTTTATAAAAAAAGAATATATTACTTCAGATTTCTGTTTGTTTTTCTTATGTCTGTTTTTATATTGATGTCTCCGATTTTTCTATTTATTCATATTAGTTTTATAATAATTTCCTTTTTTATGGTTTTAGAGTTTTATTTTATTAAAATTAGAAAGTATTTGTTTTTCAGAAAAATAGTTGAAGAAAGTGTTTATCAAAATTTTCATAAAATACTTTTTCTGAAATTATTTTTTTATGTTTGTGTTGAAATATTGATTAACGTTTTAGTTTTAATAAGAATTCCCTCTTACTTGAAAGAAATTAAGGAATAAAATTAAAAATAAAGTAAAATTGTAAAATAACGTCAGAGTAAAATTACTATTAGAACATTTTTGCAATGGATAATTAATAAAAATTATTAATAGGACTGTATAAAATGAAAGTAGTTATTTTAGCTGGTGGTTGGGGAACTCGCCTTGGTCAAAGAACTGAAGTGATTCCAAAACCAATGGTGAAAATTGGCAGTAAACCTATTTTATGGCATATAATGAAGATATATTCTCATTTTGGCTTTAAAGAATTTGTTATTTGTTTAGGAGTAAAAGGAGAAATAATAAAAGATTATTTCTATCATTTTAATACACACAATAATGATTTCTCAATTGATTTGTCAAATGGCAGTATAGAATATTATAATAAGGAAGATGAAGCAGATTGGAAAGTAATTCTGATCGATACGGGTTTAAATACACTAAAAGGAGGTCGAATTAAAAGAGTTGAGAAGTACTTAGACCCAGATAATAATATGGTCACATATGGAGATGGTGTTGCAGATATAGATATTCAAAAGTTAGTAGAATTCCATAAGAGTCATGGCAAATTAATGACAATAACAGGAGTGCATGCTCCTGCTCGATTTGGAGAAATAATTGAAAAAAATGGAGTAATAAAATCATTTAAAGAAAAACCTCAGACTTCAGTTGGATTAATAAATGGTGGTTTTATGGTTTTTAATAATAAATTTTTAGATCTTCTAACTCCAGATGAAAATTGTGATTTTGAGCGGGGTATAATTGAGGATTTAACAGAGAAAGGTGAAGTTATGGTATATAAACATGAAGGTAATTGGGAGTGTATGGATCATGAAAGAGATGTTGATCATTTGAATAAATTATGGATTAAAAAGAGTGCTTTTTGGAAAGTTTGGTAATGAAAAAATTATTTAAAAATTTTTTTGAAGACAAAACAGTTTTATTAACTGGACATACAGGATTTATTGGTTCATGGTTAGCAATATGTTTAATTGAATCTGGCGCTAATGTTATTGGGTATGCTTTACCACCTCTAACCAAAAAGGATAATTTTGAATTAACAAATCTTCAAGATCGATTAATAAATAACATTGGAGATATTAGAGATTATCCCAAATTATTAAAAATTATTAAAACCAATAAACCAGAAATCCTACTACATTTAGCAGCTCAACCCATAGTAAGAACGTCATATTTTCAACCTAAAGAAACTTATGACATTAATGTTGGTGGGACTGTTAACGCTTTTGAAGCCTTTAGAAAAACAGAATCATGTAGATTATTAATAAATTTTACAACAGATAAATGCTATGAGAATAGAGGAATATTTAGAGGATATAATGAAAATGATAGATTAGGAGGATATGATCCTTATAGTTCAAGTAAAGCGTGTAGCGAATTAATTACTGATGCTTATAGAAGGTCATTTTTTAATAATAATAAAGAAAAAATGGTCTCATCTATAAGGTGTGGAAATGTAATTGGTGGTGGAGATTGGCAAGAATATCGTTTGATTCCAGACATCATGAGAGCTATGAATGAAAATCAGGAAATTATAATCCGAAATCCTGATTATGTGAGACCTTGGCAGTTTGTTTTAGAACCCATTCGAGGTATCTTAACTTTAATATTAAAGATGTGGGATTTAGATTACATATATTCTGGAGCTTGGAATTTAGGTCCTAATAAGGATTTGATATTTTCAGTAAAAGATATTGTTGAAAAAATTATAACTTACATGGGAAGAGGAGTATATAAAATACTCTCTGACAACCAAAATGATACATTGCATGAATCTAAAATTTTAATGCTCGATTCCACAAAAGCTGAAAGATTCCTTGGGTGGAAACAAATATTAGCTATTGATGAGACTATAAAATTATTGTGCGATTGGTATATAGAAGATAACCTTAATTATGATTTTAATGTCAATCAAATTAATTATTATTTCAAGAAAGTAAAAGAAATAACTGAAAAAAAATAGTACCATGAAATTTTCTCAGACTAAATTAAACGGTTTATTTGTAATTAAATTAAAACCATTTATAGATGAGCGTGGTAAATTTTTTAGAGTTTATTGCGAAAATGAATTAAATAATATTGGACATAA
>JBHLKB010000183.1:0-5523 GCA_048887205.1 Candidatus Hodarchaeota archaeon | reverse complement strand
AAGATTTTGAAAATTTTATATTAGATTATGGAATTGAATGGATATTTGGAAGAGGGCAATGATGAAGAGAATTATAATAAGAACAATTTAAATTCATTATTGCGCAAGTATTTAATGAAAAATTCAAAAATTGATGCTGCGGCCATTGTATCAGCTGAAGGCCTTCCAATTATTACTTCATTTTCTGATCGGTTAAATAATAAAGTGATATCTTCAATGACAGCCACATTATTTTCATTAACAAATATGGCTATTAATGAATTGAAATTGGGTGATTTCAATGAACTTTATATTAAGGGAAAAAATGGATATTTAATAATCTTACAAGCGGGTGAAAATGCAGTTTTAATAGTTTCTACAAAGATTAAGGTTCAACTTGGAGTAATTCTTTTTAAGTGTAAACAACTGTGTAATAATATAGCACGTTTGTTAGAATGAAATTGAATATTTGAAATGATAAAAAATTAATCAAAAATTTTTAAAATTCTTTTATTATATTTATCAAATCATAGGTTGAATATATCATGAGTCTTGTACTTCTCAATATTAAAATTGGTACCATTAATCATTAAATTTCTTAATGAATCCATTAAAATCCTTAAAAAAATTCTAGTTCTTTAAATTCGTCATTTAAATTAGAGATTTTCCAATCTTTCTTTTTCTTTTTGTTTCTTTTTTTCTATTTTTTTTCTTTGTTTTTCTCGCTTTTTTCGTTTTTTTGCCTCTTGTTTTGCTTCTTTTTCTTTTTGTTTTCTTTCTTGTTTTAACCTTTCAAATTCTTGTTTTTCTTTTTCGAGGGCTTCTTGTTCTTTTCTCTCCCTTTCTAAACGTTCTCTTTCTAATCTGATTTTCTCTTTTTTTTCTCTCTCAATTTTTTCCAGCTGTTCTTTTTCTAATTGTTTTTGCCTTATTCTTTCTCTTTCTTGTCTTTCCCTTTCCCTCATTTCTTGTTGTTTTCTCTCCGCTTCTATCTTTTCTAATCTTTCTTTTTCTAAGCGAGCTCTTTCTAATTTTTCTTTTTCTAAGCGAGCTCTTTCTAGTCTTTCTTTTTCCTTTCTTTCTTCTTCTTCAATTTCAAACAGCCACTTATCTATTTTTAGAATTAATTCCTGTTTTTCTTTTACTGACAAACCAAAGCCAGGTTCTTTTTTCAAGTAAATATTAGCATATTTGCTCATTTCCCATATTTTATTCTGATGTGTTGTGGTTGAGCTAACACCAATTTGCCTTATAGTTTCCCTAGCGATTTCAAAAGCTTGTCCAATAGATCTCATTTCATAATTATTTTCAATAATATTTTTTAAATATAATAGAATTTGTTTAATATCAGCTTTAGGCGGATTGGGTAATGGTTTCAATTCAACCTTGTCAGATTTTAATGTTTCTAACTCAAACTTTTCTTGTTTGTAGTCCTTAATTTCCACGGTTCTAATATCAGAACTTTTAATATCATGTTCGTGAGTGTATATGGTTGGTTCAACTGTACTAGGTAAAACTGGTGGTTCTGTTTTTGCTTTTCTCTTAAATTGAATTGGCCAATTGATATATGAATATAGGCGATCTTCAGCGGAAACAAAAATCGAATGTTTAGATGTTTTTCTAGTGATTGAATCTCTCTGTTCCGAAGAAATTTGTGGTTTATCGGAACTTAACATTGTTGACGCTTCTTCTAGAATAGAGAATAGATACATAGGATCATATTCAAGATTAGCATAAACACCTTTCAAAGAGTTGATATTACTTTTAATAATACTGAGGTTAACATCAGATATTGTTTCTTGTAAATTTTGATCTGCAGCGAAGGTAATCTCATCTAATCCAGCAGTTGATTTTAGGTAAGAAGAATCTAGATTTTCTCTCATTTTATCAGAAACCAAAATTTTATTGTAGTAATCCCAATGTGTACTCAAAATCATATGACCATCTTTAGCGATTTGATAGGAATCGTCTTGACGGATTCTTTCCATGATCTCCAGGAATATATCTTTATAAGGTATGAAAATATTTCTCATTAATGCACCTTTTATGAAAGTTAAATGATTTTCAGTCTTGTAAGACAAATCGACAGGGACTTTTATCACATCTTCTGCTATGATAACGTCACGATCTTCTTCTAATGTTACATTTCCTGAAGTAGCCATATGGTCATATACAAAGTCTGATAGCATTAATCCAGTTAAAATTCTATTATCTGTAATATATTTACCAGATTCTAATTCAAATTTTAGGAAATAATATCCCAAACCAAAGAGGTAATGAAGTGTTCCTCTTGCAGTCTCAATTGAATAATCATATCCACTTAGAAAAATAACTGTATCTTCCACAATTTTTGATACAGGATGATGGACATAGGTTCCTAATGTAGGATAACCTAATAAAGCACTCCAACTAGGGATCATAAATAGTGAGTTATTTGGAAATAATTTATTCTCCATTTTCTGCTTTTCAATTCTTTCCTTTTCAAGCTGTTCTTTTTCAAATTGTTCTTTTTCTAATCTTTCTTTTTCTAGTTGTTTTTCATTTTTTTTCTCTATTCCCATAATTCCAACTCTAAAGATATTTCTTAATATTAAATATAAAACGATCTACACATAATATAATTGCTTACTAGTAATTTATGATTTTTTCATCATATAGGCAAAAAATAACTCTCCGATTTTTTAACGTATTTATAAAAGGCTTAAACCATTATAAATAACATACAATTTATATTTGAGATTATTATTCTATGAGCAACAAAGAAGAATTAAACGCAATCGCACTTCTGATAGAGAATTCTAAAGAGATTAAAGAAGTCGAGAAAATAATAATACCTAATTGTGAATTCTGTGGTAAAAGCATCGTGAGTACTAAGTGGAATAAGCAATACCACCATATTAATATCACTCAAAAACCAGAAAAACGACTTTTTTGTTCCCGTCAATGTAAATTAAGTTGGATTTTTAAAAATTTCTGATTTTATTTTTTTGATATTATATGATATTTAGAGGGATTGTTAGTCTCAGAGTTAATACATAAAGAATATAAAACATTAAAAACAAAAAGCCCAAGGTATTTATGACCTCAAATATTTAAATTATTAATGAAGACAAAAATGGAAAAAGACGACAATGAGTCGTGCCAATCCACTTACAATCCCAGCAAGTGGAAGGGAAGAACAATAGAAATTGATGACGCTGGGACTGGAGATCTTGTTGGAGATGCCTTCATTGGCTTTCGAGACACGGAAACCGGAAAGATAATATTTCAATCAGTTCCTGTAGGGCTCTATAATGAGGATAATAAGGACGATGATCTCCCGAAAAAGCATATACTAAAGGTTGTAATCAAAGCTCTTAGAAAACTTAAACATGCTAAGGGAGATAGGATACTCCTATGCAGGGGTAGCTGTTTCGATCTTGTTAGAGAATATTTTAATGAGAAAAATATTTACTACGAACCTGCAATTATTGAGGGAAAACTCCAAGATGCAGTGGAAGGTAGATTTATTCAACATCTTAGAAAATTAGGAGTTAAATCTAGTAATCTTACAAAAGAATCTGGTATACAAAGATATTTTATTTTGTTTAATTGGGTATGCCGAGATTTTCCAAATCGTGAACGTTTTATTAAAACGGGCTTCCCATCTTGGAAAAAGAAATGGCGAAAGATTGCAATGAAGAGATACCAAAATTCTAAGGAAGCTAAAAATCGTAAAAGAAAAGAAATCAAACTAAGAGCAAATAGGATATATGATCTTATGTTTGAGAAACCTATCTCTGTAAAAAAAAATGTCTCTAAGATTCAATAAATTATCCAAATTTTATCGTTTTTCTTTTAATATTATTAAAGTTAAGATTATTACTCGAAGAGAGTTGTATCAACCTTCATTATTAGGGATAATCTATATATTCAATAAGAATTCTTACTATGAAATCATAATCCATATATTGATATCAGTAATCATATTTAATTTACAAATATTCTTATACAAATTACTATTAAAGAAAACTAAAAATACATTTTGTTAAGGTATTTCGATGCAAACTACCGTAATTTCTGGAGCTTATTATGATATGGGATATAAATTAGGTTCCCAATTCAAACATTTTTTTAAACCACCTCCTTGTCATCCAGAGAAACTAAAACTATACCTTCAATGTAGAGAATTTGTAAAAAAATATACTCCTGATTTGCTTGAAGAAATTAGAGGTTTTTGTGACGCTGGAAATTTTAATCTTGAGATAATGGAAGCTTTTCTATTAGTTTTAGGATACGAGTTATTCCACCCTCCAGAGGGGGGTTGTACTGTTTTTGCTGTTGGAAGTGAATTAACAGAATCGGGATTTCCAATCTTTGCTCGAAATTATGATTTTAACATAGATTTTCAGCAGTATTGCGGAATGACATTTAGAGCTCCCTTAGGAAAATTGAAAAGTATCGCCTTCTCAGATCATATGATTGGAAATATGGGAGGTATTAATGAATCTGGATTAGCAATTGCAATACTTTTAGCCGGAGATTATGATGGTAAGTGGCAACCAGGAATACGGGTTAACTTATCAACCAGATGGGTTATGGATAATTGTCATAACACAGAAGAAGCAGTATCATTTCTTGAAAAAATCCCTCATGTGAGAGGGCACATCTTTATGGTTATTGATAAGGAGGATAATATGGCACGAGTAGAAACTTCACCTCCTCATGTAGCTGTTACTTATGCGAAAAAGGATTATTTATTCAGTACGAATCACTATCAAGCTGAATCCTTGAAGAAATATTCTAATCAAACTTTAATTTCCCCTAATAGTTTAGAGAGATTTAACAAAGTCAAAACTTTCCTTGAAAAAAGAAACAGCAATTTTACTCTAAATAATATTATGGAATTCCTAAGTTCTCATGAAGTGGGAGTGTGTAACCATTTTGAATCAGATGGAATAAAAACTGCCACAATATATTCATGGATTGCAGAGATTCTTGAAAAAGCAGTTCCTATTCAAACATGGGCTACTATTGGATCTCCCTGTAAAAATGATTATGAATCCTATACTTATTTTTAGCTGCAAAAAGAGCAGAACTGATTTATGTTAAATATGTGAAATATATATAGTTGGATTTTTTTGTCAATATGTGGGAGAGAAAAAAGTTAGAGTATTATGAAATTTGCTAAAAATATAAAGAATGAGTTTGGTGCAGACTGGCTAAAGTCTAATATAGGTAATAGAGTCAGAATTCCTGGTGCTATTGAGAAGGAGATAAATCAATATATCACGCTCAGGTTGGTGGGCGGAAAGACTTTTATCTATGTAAATGAAAGGAGGTTCATTCAATGTATCCGTTTAGTATTGAATATTCCGAGAACCGATGTGCACCTGTATGACGAGGTTGATTCAATAGACGAAGCTGCTAAATTATATAGTAACTACGTATTCCAAAATAGAATCTTAAGGGGACCTATGGCTAGACATGTACCAAATCAGAGTCATGATATTACTGCCGAACAGGAGTTTTGGGGGCATTGTTCAAACATTCAGGCATGGGTTG
>JBHLKB010000182.1:0-5528 GCA_048887205.1 Candidatus Hodarchaeota archaeon | reverse complement strand
ATTCTGTGGGAACAAGAGAAACATATACCGGCAATTATACACCATAAAGAAAGAAAATTTAAGGAAGGTATAGACGTAGGAGATATTCCCCGAAATATCGTTGTTTGTAATACAGAATATGGGAGAATCGCAATTGCTATTTGCCGCGATTTTCTTGATATGGATCTAAGAGTAGAATTGAAAAATTTTGAACCCCCTGTTGACATTATTTTGAATCCTGCCTTTACTCCTGTGACTGCTGATTTTAAAGCAATACACTTCGATGCTCGGAGATCTATTTATGCGTACTCCTTCTTTGCTAATGTAGCTGATTTCGGCGAATCTTTAATATACACTCCTGAAAAAGATCGCACTGAAAGAAATATTCCTGCAAAAGAAGAAGGCTTGATATATAAAGATATAGAACTCTTCAAATTGCGTTCAGAACGTAAAAAATGGGAAAAAGAACAGAAAAAAGAAAGGCAATTTATCCAAAGTACAAGATCATAACTTTTTTCCTATTCTAATATTTTAAATATTTCATATAAAATGTTTTAAATTGAAATTGCTATTATTAATTATTCTTAAAGTTAAAAAAAAGAAAACCAAAAAATCAATATCTCTGATTTGATATTAATGGATAATTGAGGATGGTAAGAATCACTCAAACTGAATTAATAAAAGAAGCAGAAGTAGAGGAAAAGAATTATAATTGGCATAAAGCTGCAACCTTATATGCCAAAGTTGCAGATGCATTTTTAGATGAAGATTCATTGGAAAAAGCTGCTATATATTACAAGAAGTTGGGATATACTTATGTAAAGGCATCTCATACTGCAGATACATCAGAAGATTTCAAAAATATAAGCAACCTGGCAAATATAGCTTATAAAAACGCTTTAAAATTATTTACACAGATTGAAAAAACTCCAGAGGATTTAGAATGTGAAGCAGAAATATTCAAGATCAAAGGGTTGCTTGCGAATTCTAAAATGGAAGGAAAAGAGTACTATAAAAAATCCTATGAGTTATTTGTTAAATCTAGTGAGATTTATAGAAATGTTGATAATCAAGAAAGTACGGTAAGAACTTTAAGTAGTGCTACAGAATCTATTTTTCAACTAGTATTATGCTGTACTGAGCAAGAGGAAATCGAAAATTTTATTCAAAAAGGTGTAAAAATAGGTCAAGAAGCGTGGGTTATTGCTAAAAAAGTAAATAATTATGATCTACTTGCTGAATCTTTATTATTTTTAGGACAACTGAATTTTCTTTATGTCTTTGTTATGCCTATTAAAAGGGACGTTGATTTTAAGGAGCTTTTGAATGATTACCTATCAAGAGGAAATATTACTGTAAAGCTTATTCAAGAAGGGAGCGCTCCACTCTTGATGGCAGGAGTTAATTTTCTTGCAGGAAGCTCCTATGCTGGTTTTGCTATTCAATTTGTTGAGGACGCAATCAAACAGAAAGAATATGGAAATAAAGGCATTACGTTGATGGAAGTTGGATTAAAAAATATCAAAAAACTCAAAGATAAAAGAGTAAATATTAATTGTATATTTTTCTTAAACTATCTGGCGACTTCTTTAAGAAGATTTGATTATGTACAAAAGAGAATATGGCAAGATATGCATACTCTTTTAGAAATGGGAAAAATTTATGAAAACGCATTAATAGAACCATATTTCTTGAGAACTATTTTTCCTGCTTTTTATTATAATAATCTGGCTCAGAGAAGTTTTATTAAACCTGACCAACAAAAAAAGTATGCTGAGTTAGCTATTCAATACGCGAAAGAATCATTAGAAGTTTTCTCTTTCTTTCCTATGTTAACTTGGTCATACCAAGCATTAACATGGTCTTATTCAAAATTAGCATATCTTGCAAATATACAGGATGAGCAAAACGAATATATTGACAAAATGATTAATTATGCCAAAAAAGCAGAGAATCTGTCTAAAAAATATAAGGGAGGTTTTGCTATTGCTGCAGGATACTCATCTTTATTTAAAGCGTATAAGACCCAAGCAGATTTATCCAAAAAAGTACCAAAGAAAATTAAAATGCTCAAATTAGCAATTGAAGCTCATAAAAATTACCTTGGAAATGAAGTTGAATCTCCTACAGGAACAATTGCAGCGCAAATACGTTTAGGTTTATTAAATCAAGAACTCGGTATATTAACACAGCAAATAGAAATATTTGAACAAGCTAGAGATGCATTTCTTTTAGCTGAACAGGAAAGTAAAAGAAGAAAATTCTTCTTTTATACTGCTACTTCCTATGAGTATCTTGCCCACATAGAAGACCGAATAGGTAAATATTCGGAATCAGCAGATTATTATGAAAAAGCACGAGGAATTTATCAAAATTTACTCGATTCTGTAGAATATAAACCGCTAAGAAAAAATATAATAGAAAAAATTGATTATACTAAAGCTTGGAATTTAATAGAAAAAGCCAAATCATTTCATCGTAATGAAGAGCATCTCTTAGCAAAAGGAAGTTATCAAAGAGCAAGTGAAATCCAAAAAAGTATGCCTAAATTTAATTTTGAGTCTCATTATTATAAAGCATGGGCATTATTAGAAGAAGCAGAACATTTTAGCAAACAAGAAAAGCAAATTGAGACAATTAATAAATATAAAGAAAGTCAAATAGCTTTTGAAAGTACTATAGAAATTCTAGGAGAAAAATCAAGATCAGTAAAGTCAAGAGAAGTTAGAGAAAGAATTGAGAAACTTGAGAAGGTTGCTAAATTAAGAATAAATTATTGCTCAGCAAAGATAAATCTGGAGGAAGGAAGGATTTTAGGAAAGCAGGGAGAACATCTTAGAGCTGCTGAACAGTTTGGTAAAGCTGCGTCTCAATTTAGAAATGTATGTACTCGATATAAAATAGAAAAGGAAAAAAAAGATCTTGAAGCAGTCTATTATCTTTGTAGAGCTTGGGAAAATATGGAACTTGCTGAAAATTATTTAGAACCAGAAAGATATGCGGAAGCAGCAGATCTTTTCTCAAAGGCAAGCCAAATCTTTCATGATAATAAAATGAAATTGTTAGCATCTGGGAATTCTGCTTTCTGCCATGCTTTAGAATTAGGTTGTAAGTTTGATGAATCTTATGATTCAGATACAAAGGTGAAGTTGTATCCTAATATTAAAGCAATGTTAAGAGGAGCTGCAACTTCATATGAGAGGGGAGGGTTTAAAAATGGATCTGATTGGGCTTTAGCTACTTCTACTTATTTTGATGGCGTATGGCATATAATTAAAGCCGACGAAGCGATGGACCTAAATGAAAAAGAAAGTTTTCTAAAAATGGGAAAGGAAATTCTAAGATCAACAGCAGATCTTTTTGATAAAGCAGGTTATGAAGATAAACAAAATGAAGTGTTAAATCGTATTGAATTGATTGAAAAGGAAGAAAAAATTTTATTTTCTGCTTTAAATTCAATTAAAAAGCCTGAGATCTCTGGAAGTACGACCGGTATTATTGCTCCAGCTTGTCCTATAGAAATTAGTCAATCTCCTAGATTAAGTGAAGTAGATCGAATCACAGAAAATATATTAAGAAGATATGTAGAAGAAAAAACTGAAAAGAAAAAATATGAAATTATATATACAGATTTTCTTGAACAAGATTTAAAAAGCCAAAAAAGTCAATTTAGAATAGGAATTGCTCAAATTGGATTATCTAAATCAGGAAACCTTTTAAAAGAATTTTTTGAAATAAAAGAGTCTGGACTATTAGGAATTAAAGAAGATCTAATTGATTCACTCAGATCAACTTATAAACAAATGATCGAGAAAGCTAATTCCAATGGAGTTAACATTCTTATCTTTCCAGAAATGATGGTTGACTTGAATTATAATGAAGTTATTGAAGATTTAATGAACTATTCTAAAATTTATACTATGTATATTATTCCTGGTTCTTATCATAATGACCGCACTAAAAAAAATATTAGTTTAGTAATTAGCCCTGATGGTATTCTTTGGGAACAAGAAAAACATATACCAGCAACAATCCATATTGGATCAAAAAAAATTGAAGAAACAATAGAAACAAGTTCTTATCCTCGGAATACATTAGTCTGTAATACGGAGTTTGGAAGAATAGCGATTATAATATGTCGCGATTTCCTTGATATGGATTTGAGAGTGGAATTGAAGAATTTTGAGCCACCAGTGGATATTGTAATTAACCCAGCATTCACTCCAGTTACTGCTGATTTTAAAGCCGCTCATTTTGATGCGCGTAGATCTATTTATGCCTATTGCTTCTTTGCCAATGTTGCTGAATTCGGTGATTCGTTAATTTATACCCCAGAAAAAGATCGTACTGAGAGAATGATACCTATTAAAGAGGAGGATGTAATATACAAAGATATTGATCTCTTCAAATTACGTTCAGAGAGAAAGAGATGGGAAAAAAAACAAAAAAAAGAATTACAATTTATCCAAAGCACAAGATCATAACTTTTTTCCTATTCTATTTTTTTAAATATTTCATATAAAATGTTTTAAATTGAAATTCCTATTATTAATTATTCTTAAAGATAAAAAATTGAAAACCAAAAAATCAATATCTCTAATTTGATATTAATGGATAATTGAGGATGGTAAGAATCACTCAAACTGAATTAATAAAAGAAGCAGAAGCAGAGGAAAGGAATTATAATTGGGAGACGGCAGCAGATCTATATGAACAAGTTGCCAAATCATTTTTAGAGAAAGACTTGCTACAGGACGCTGCCAAAATTTATGATAAACTAGGAGATATATGCCAGCGAGCTGTTTATGCATCTGAAATTAAAGAAGACTATTTAAATTGGAATGAACAATCTGTTAAAGCATTTCACAAAGCGGAGAGTCTTTTTGACCAAACCAATGATAACCTCTTAAGTATGGAATGTAAAGCTAAAGCACTTGCTCAAATGTGCTTCGTTATTACGTCAATTGAAGAGGCGAGAAAAAATATAAAAAAATCAGTCGATATTCTTTTAGAACTTATTGAAGAATATTCAAAGGCAAATGATACGAAAAATTACATAAGATTGTCATCTCTGACCGTAGACCCAATGATGTTCTTTGTGTTTTTATGTTCTAATCCTTCTGAATTGGAGTATTATGGCCAGCTGGGTCGTAGTTTCATAGAAAAGGCTTGGATACTTCTAAAAGAAGTTGATACAATCGAATTTAGAAGTAGGCTATTGCAAGGCGAAAATATGTTAATGTTTCATTTAAATAGGTGGACAGAATTTACGTACGGAGATAAAAAACAAGAAAAAATCAACAAAAGATTTTTAAAAAGATGTGAGGAAACATTAAATCTAGCTGAAAATAGTGATGAGGTTATTAATGATTACATTCTTGGAGACATTTATAGTATAACCGGTTTTATATATTGTATATTTGGGAGTATATTTGTTGAAGAAAAAAAGGAACGAGTAAAGTTTGCTGAAAAAGGATTTGAGTTATTAGAAAAATCTGTTGTATTCTATAAAAATGCAAGAAATATTGTTGGAGCTATAAATCAAATAT
>JBHLKB010000181.1:0-5528 GCA_048887205.1 Candidatus Hodarchaeota archaeon | reverse complement strand
CCGAGGAGAATTCGAAAGAATAAACTAATTTCACTCAAGAGTTAATATTTTTTTTTTCAAAAATGGCTAAATTCAGTCGTTAAGAAAGATGAAAAAGAGGTTCCATTAGTAATTGATTTAGATAAGCAACTCGGCTCTGAATAAAAACTCTAAAGATAATTATATTCTTCATTGCAAATAATTCAGCACACTTTTTTGCCTCTTGATAAGTTTCTACGACTCCAAAGTTGGTACCATCTTCATTCAAAACGATATATTCATATCCTAATTGCTTTAAAACTTCAATTATTTCATTTCTTCCTTCTTTAGCTAGATGATCAGGAAAAACATCTCTGTTACCAACAATAACTCCAAATGTAGTTTTTTCTTCCTTTCCTTTTTTAGTTATAAAAGACATAATTATCTCTTATTTTTGTGATTTTAAAAAGATTAATTTTAGTAATTTAATTAAGAAGTTATAAGCAAAAATATTATTCAAACTATCTGATGAGTATCAAAACACAAATTAATAGAATAAAAGATAGGTTCTTAGAATTATGGAAAACCGCAAAAATATTTAAATATGCGATTATTCTTCATTTCTCGTATTTTATAATATCACTTATTTTAGTTTTTACAATTTATAGAGAACAAAATGATTTTCTGATCTATTGGAGGGCAGGTGGAGTATTTCTTGAAAATACTCCCGATCTTTACAATCAAGAGTATTACATATGGGATTTTAGGTACTTTCCTCTTTCTGCAGTTTTTTTCATTCCATTTTATGTTTTAGGATTTGATATCGGATTTCTATCTTTCCAAATTTTAAATTTGATCTTGAATATTTTAATTTCTATTATTTTATACAAGATTATAATGTTATTAAAAAGAGAAGGTGACAAAAAGGACGATAAGAGAGTAATACTATATATTTGTCTTTATTTAATGGCAGCACCCCAGATTTTAAATTATATCTTGGGTCAGATCAACCTCTATATCACATTTTTTATATTGTTATCTTTTTTAATCTTCCTAAAAAAAGAAGGATTTATTTGGGAATTAATTGGAAGTATAATTTTAGGGATCAGTATTATTTTAAAACCAACTGCTTTGTTTATAATCCCTTTTCTTCTAATAATTCATTTTGACTTAAAAGAAAAAAAGTTGAAAATTGATTATTCGAAAAGTTTAGTAAGATTAATTGGCGTATTATTACCAGTCGCTTCAAATTTTATTCCTTTCTTTATATATCCTCAATTACTCGAAGGTTTTATCGCAACTAATTATACTGGAAGTAATCCACTTACATTAAATTATTCATTTAGTATTACAAAGAATATCATTAATTTCTGTTATCTTTTTAATATTCCATATAACCAATTATATATTTTAATTATAGTTATTGGTGTTGTTGGGATCCTTGGATTATTAATTTTTATTGTCGGAGATTTTGAGGGTAATGCACTTGTTTTTGGATTTACTTTTAGTTTAATCATCATGCTCTTAGGATATTTTGATTCTTGGAATCATCACTTACTAAATCTTACCCCTTTACTGATAATAATTTTGTTCAATATGCCGAGTAAGTTAAAAGAAACTATTGGAATAAAAAGAATATTTTTCTTTTTTAATTTTTTCGATATAGCATTTATGGGTTTATGGTTTTTGACGTACATATATTTTCCTTTTAATTTTGCTAGTACAATTTTCTTAATATTAACTTTATATTATATTGGTAGATATAGTCTGAAATATTCTAGAAATATGACTGTACAAAAAACAGAGATGGAAGCAGATGAATAATAAAAATAAGCTTCTAATAATAATTGTATGTACTATTATTGGTTTAGGATTAATCTCTAGAGTTAGGGCAATTGATTATAGTGCTGGAATTAAGGAAGGAAGGGAATTAATTTGGATTTGTAATATATATCAAAAACAAAAAATGGAACAGCTTTTCGGAAATGATTGGGATAAAGTAAATGCTAGTATTTTTAAGGATTTGGAGGAAGGGGCAAAAATGAAATGGAAGATAACAGATATTATTGAAAATGCTATGTTGTATAGTAATAAGACAAAGAACAATGAATCTGCTCTTTCTATTAAGTTTGACATTTGGAACTGGACAAAAAATGTGGATTGGGGGCCAAGAGATTCACAGGACGAGCGAATTTTATTTAAGAATCCTCTAAACAACTTGGACCATTTGATATATCCTAATTTTGTTCCCTTCTGGTTGCCGGTTCCCACAGGAGAATATATGAAAGCGATGGAACCTGTTTTATCAAGTGGCTATACTATAGATGGAAGAGTTTTGCTAGCTATTACCATAGAGTTAGATAAAAATGAATTAGATGGGACTTATCCAACTGAATATGTTAAAGTTCTAGCTATGTACAATGATGAAGGTATTCTAAGATCCTATAAACTCTATATTACTGATCATTTCGTTATGGTTGATATTTCTCTTGAATCGAATCCTATACTTGAAATCCCCCTTATTATTATAATTGTGGTTCTTTCTTATTTTGGTCTTACAATTGTTTTGTTAAAAACAAAATAAATAGAATAAAAATACTTAATAGAATCTCTCTGTTAATAGTATTTTTGGGTTCAAGAAAATTCTATTTAACTAAAGTTTTTCATCTATAATATTTGCAAAATAATTATAATGAGAAATTCTAAATATGATAATTGAAATAATATAAACAGATAAGAAACTCCTATATTAAAAGGCAAATTATAAAATTAAAGGTATAATGTTTCAATTTTATCCACCACCATTATTATTGATTTTTGCCCCCGCTTTTACACTGGGGATTCTTCATACTTTAATTCCATGTGAAGACAAAGCAATTTTCTTTTTTTGGTCTTTTGGCATTTCTAAAACTCCTAAAAAGAGTGTTTTCATCTTAATGTTGTATGGATTAGGATTAATGTCATCTAATTTGATGATTGCCATCGGTACAATTTTAATTAGCTTTATTCCACAATTTTTGATCCCATGGATAATTCCTGAGGTATACACAATTAATTTTTTTGGAGCTGTTGTGTCTATGTTTGCTGGATTTATTCTCTTGTTTTTTATTACAAGAAAGGGTTATATGCCCCATTCTAAACGTAAGGACGAAATTTTTCAATTTAATTGGGAAAAAAAAAAGACACCTTATTTTTTTGGAATTTTAGCCGGATTTGCTCCTTGCATTTTTGAATTTCTAATCTATTCCCAATGTTTACAACTTTCCTTAGGGCATGACTTAGGATTTATTGATGGGATTTTTACTGTGTTTTATTTTTCTCTAGGTACATTTATAGGATTATTTCCTTTAGCATTAGCAAAACATGGAACGTCTCAGATTATTAAATCTAATCAATCTAAAAGGAATTGGATTTTAATTCTTATGATATTAATTATAATAGTATTTAATGCAGTAGTGATGGTATTAAGTTTTCTTAGAATACGTGTTTTCCCTGAAGTAAAAATTTAACTTTTTCTTTTTAATTAAAATTGAAATAATTCTTTTGAATATAAAATGTTGCTAATTTTTGGAATATTAAAAAAAAAAAATAAAAAATTTAAAAATCTATTATAAATTCCATTGAAATTAAAACTTTAAAATTTGGGCTATATAAAAAATATTAAGCAAGAATTTTTTCTAATATAATATAGATTCATAAATTGTAATATAATTTTAAATTATGAAATGTTTATTCTGTGAAAGCCAAAAAATCGATTTTACCTGTGAAAGATGTAAATCTAGTTTCTGTATTAATCATATAGCAACAACAGAAATACATGAATGCAGAAAACATAATCTTATTTATTCTAAAGCAAATGCATTAGAAAGGAATTATAAATGCACTGTTGTCGAAAATAGTGAATGCCCTGTATGTAAACACCTATTAAGATTAGAAAGACTTTCATCTGGGCAATATTATTTAGAATGTACAAATCCTAAATGCCCAGAAACATGGAATTCATATTTAAAAACCCCTGGACTATTTTTTCCTTCAAAAGAGAAGCTTGCAAGAGAAGCATTGAGATATAATCTTATTAAAGGAAATAGATTAATAATATGTGGTAAAAAACTAAGGCACATAATTGGAAGGGAGATTTGTCCTAAATGTTTTTTGGATTTATTAAAAAGAGCTCCACTTACTAATTTTTCAACCATTATGAACTCCTTTAATATTTCCGCAGAACAAATGATTAAATTTATTACTAAATATATGGAAGAAGACCGTATCTATGGAATTATCGATCAAAAAAATCAAATGTTTTATTATATATCTTCAGAAACGCGTGAAAAAATCCTCTCCAAATTCCAGGATGAAGGAATAATAAATGTAGCCGATTTGGGTGTAATGCTCGACATGAGTTCTGAGATTGCCACAAAGGTTATTTACAAATTAATCAATCAGTTCCAAATAAAGGGTTCCTTCTCTCTCGACAAAAAGATCTATTATACTCAACAATATATAATGGATAATTTAATTAAAGATATCAAAGCTAAAGGTAGAATTTCACTGAAGGACCTTGCCAATAAATTTAATATTCCAAAAGAACTTGTAAAATCATTTTGTGTTAACTTAATGAGAGCAAAGGCAGTAAATGGTTTTTTTGCAGATCGAGGAAATGAAGTTATTACAGCGGATCAAATATACAAGGATATCAAAATTTATTCAAAAGAAACGGGGCTATTTGAACTTTCAAAACTTGCTTCAAAATTGAAAATTGCTGTAGAATTGGCAAGAAAAAGCCTTCATGAATTAATTAAAACTGGTGAAATTAAAGGGTTATTTACTCAAAGAAGAGAATTTATGACTAATAGATATCTTGAGAAGAAAATAAAAGAAATAGCAAGAGCTTATAGAACAATGCCCTTAAGAGAACTTTCGAATAGATTAGGAGTAACGGAATCAAGTATAGAAGAAAATTTAGCTATGATAATTAGTAAAGGAGACATTGATGGATATATTGACATGTCTAAAAGATCCTTTACTGCGTATAGTGTTCCAGTGGAAACAAAATCACATGAGAAACCAAAAGATCTAGAACCCATAGATGAAGGTAAAATTGAAGTAGTTCGGGATTATGATTTTATTGGAGGACAATTACACTATAAAGTGGCTGTTCGCAACCAGAGTAAAATGGCAATAAATTCTGTGAAAGTAATCTTAGATGTTCCATCTAGTTATAAAGTTAAACAATCTTTGATTAATATTCCTGTTATCGAAGCAAAAAATTCAAGAGGTGTTGATTTTTATTTAGAACCAAAAGAATGTGGTATTTCCTCCATTGGTGGTGATGTGATCTATAAAACTGCTGACGGAACCAAATATACAAAACATATAAAGAAAAAAGAAGTTCAAATTAAATGTCCCCTTGTTGTATCATGTTTATCAACAATCGAAGATGTCCAAATATCAATACAAGATATGCCAAATGATGCACGTGCATTTTTAATAGCAGATCTAGACCCAAGATTGGCTTTTAGAGCAGCAGTTAGGACATTAAAACGTTTTGAAGTAAGTACAGTTACCTCCCA
>JBHLKB010000180.1:0-5588 GCA_048887205.1 Candidatus Hodarchaeota archaeon | reverse complement strand
GATTGGTATACTATGTATGCTCGAACTAAACTTAATCCAAAATGGAATAAAAAAACACTTAAAATGATAAAAATGGCAGAACGTTTTAAAACAGCAAAAATAGTACACGTAAAATTTATGAAGTAGAAAATTTTTCTAACAAGCGCTACTTGTTGGGGAATCCACATTTAGGACATCTCCATCCAACTGGCATATCTATTTCTTCTTCATTTCCACATTCTAAACATACCCACTGAGCCTTTTCTGTTTCTGTAGGCTTAATTATATAATTTTTTGGTTTTAAAACTTTTCGCTTAAAGTAAGCTTTAGAGCGACCACATGAAAAGCATTTCCAGTCTTCTGGTAGTTCCTCTAAAGCAACTTCATATCCACATTCCATACAAACCCAACCAGAGATTTCTTTTTGTTCTATAGATTTTTCATCTGGAATTAATTGCAAAACCTTTCTTTGAAAATATGACTTAAAATGCCCACAAGAGGGACAATTAAAATCATTTGGCAACTCATCCATCGCAACCTCATATCCACACGCTAAACATGTCCAGTAAGTAATTTTATTCCCTTTAAAAAATGCATTTCTGTTAGCCAAATTTAAGAGCATCTTTAATCTCTGAGAATGATTTCTTTTAGTTTGAATAAATTTTTTTAATATTTTAGCAATTTCTTGATAATCTTCCATTTTAGCAACGTTTATGAAATTGGGGTATAAATCTTGCCATTCTTTATCTTCTTCTTCAATAGAAGATTCTAAATTTTGTATCGTAGTTCCATAAGTAGTTGGATTCTTAATTTCTACAGTTAAATCTTCAAATACCTCATCATTTTTTAGTTGTTGTAAGGTTTTATAAAACCAATTTGCATGTTCTTTTTTTTGATTAGCGAAATCTTTAAAAATTCTAAAAATTAAAGAATAGTTCTCTTTTTTGGCGATTTCTGCGTAAATTTCATACCTAATTCTTGTTTGAGATTCTTTTATAAACCCAATCATCAAATTGTTAGCTGTTCTTTTCATTTTTCTAGCCTTTTAAACATTTAACTGAAAATTAGTATGAAAATTTAAAAAAAAATTTACTTAATTATATTTTTTTATTAATTGTTTTGAGATTTTCTTTACTTATAGTTTTTTGAGTATATTTCCGATATCAGATGGCATAAAAATTACAATTTTTTGAGAAGGTTCATGAGATATATCTTGAATTGTTTGTAAAGATCTTAGCTGGATTGCAGCAGGTGTCTGAGATAATAGTTCTGCTGCCTTCGCAATATTTTTTGCAGCCTCAAGCTCTCCTTCTGAAGCTATAATTGTAGCACGTTTTTCACGTTCTTTCTCGGCTTGTACTGCCATTGCGCGTTTCATATTTTCTGGTAATTCAATTTGTTGGATCTTAATTTGTGTAATCTCAATCCCCCATTCCCTAGTCTCCTCATCAACTACATTACGTATTTCTTGCGAAATCCTCTCTCTTTGAGTTAGAACCTCATCTAATTCCATACCTCCAATAACATCTCGTAAAGCACCCTGGGTATAATTGAATACAGCTCTTACAAAATTTTCAATTTTAGTTGTAGCATATTCTGGATTGATAACTCTGTAAAATACACTTGTATCAGCTGTTACCGGAATATTATCTTTGGTTATTATGTCTTGTTTCGCGATATCTAAGGTTTTAATTCTAATGTCAATCTGTACGGATTTCTCGATAAGTGGTAATAAATATACTATCCCTGGACCAATTGTTCTCTTGTATCTTCCGAATCGAAAAATTATCAAACGATTATATTCAGTTGCGGTTTTAAAACCTTTTAGGAGCCATATACCAATAAAAAACAGTATTATACCAATAACTATACCTAATATCAGCGTGATATCTGAAATTTAAATCCCTCCATTATTTTAATTTGTTTTAAAAACTTATTATAGTTTTATGGTTAATTGGATTATTATGACATTAAAGATAATTAGGATATAAAAAAATTCTGCTAAAAAAAATCGTTTATATAGAGATTAGACATTTTTATCTAATCATCTTTATGATTTGTTCCTTAAGATTAGTTTAGCAAAATAATCAAAATCTCTATTATATGATCTTTCTGCATCTTTAGAAATCTTGGCAAAAACACATCCTGGTAATTGATTCATAGCAAGATGATATTCTAAACATTCACAGCATTTACCTCTCCTGTGACAATCATAAGTACAAGTACAGCTCTTTTTCCTCTCTTCTTGAAGACATTCAATCATAAAATTCTCCAATGTTTAAATTCATTTTATATCATTAGAATTAATTAGTTTAAATAAATCATCATATTGTTGATTAGAAAAATTTAAAAAAAAAAGGAAAAAAAAAAATCTTTATTTCTTCTGTATTTTACTTCTCTTCTTTTTAATGATTATTGTTGAAGTACCCACTATGCCCCCAATTAAAATTAATATATCGTATCCTGGTATTCGACCTCTATCTTCGTCTTCGAAAGTGGACCACCGTAAATTGTAAACGTTTCCAGAACGATCACCGTAAATCTTGATATAATACGTACCATTAGATGGGAGTTTATAATTAATAAATTCATGATCCTTCATAGTAAAATTTCCTGTGATTTCAGAAAGCTCTCCATCGTAAATTTTAAAACCAATCGCTCCTTCAGCATAATCATAGGCAATCATTACCTCTAATCGTAAAAATCCAGGATTCACATAAATTTCATACCAATCATCATCATATTGAACGCCTAAACCATTAATCCAATCACTACTTAACCATTGGCGTTCATAGAGAGTGATGTCAAAAGCACTGCTGAGATCGTTGTTTGGTTCGTACAGATCATCAGAAAAAATAGTACGAAGATCATCCCACCAGAGGTTATATTCATTTCCCCAGTATTGCCCATGAATTTGGATGAAATAAATACCTGGGTGAGGAAGTGAGACATTAATATATTCATTATCAGTAAAGGAATAACCACCTATTGCTATAGAATTCCACTCGTCACTGATTGTGATATCAATATTTCCAAGAGAATGATTGAACGTAAGGCTAACCATTAAATGCATGAATCCTGGAGAGATATCAATCACATACCAATCTTCGTCTCCCGATACTGCCAACCCATGAAGATCTGACAACCAAATGCGTTCATGTTCACCTAAAAAGTAGGCTTCACCCCTATGATTGTTAAATTCATAAAAATCATCCTTTAACCGTATCTCTAAATCATAAACCACATCAGAATTTCCATCCTCATGGTATACTCGGATTCGCCAATCCCCTGATATATCTGCGCGATAAGTGACAGATTCTTTATATTCCATATCAGAATAGGATCCTATTCGAGGGTTAATGGAATCAAGAGGATCATAAAGTTCTAATTGTAAATTACCTTCCCAATTGTTGAAGTAAATTTGCACATCGATTACATCACTAGGATTTAAATATATATGAAACCAATCTTCATCCGTCTTTACAATCATCAAACCAGAATAGTAATTTTGATCAACCCAAGCAGAACTCCAATAGCCATCATTCTCTTCCATCCAGTCATCGCTAGGCCCTCCAGCATTTAACCATATGTCTAAATCATAAGATACACTAGAATTTCCATACTTATGATACACTCGAATTCGCCAATCCCCCGACACATCTGCAGTAGTCGAGATAGATTCTTTACTGTCGATATCAGAATAAGATCCTGTTCGCCAGCTATTGGAAGGATCCCAAAGTTCCAACTGTAAATTACCAACCCAATTATCAAAATAAATATGAACGTCAATTATATCCCCAGTATTTAAATATAAGTGAAACCAATCCTCATCTCCATCAACAATAGTTAATCCAGAATAATAATTTGGATCAATATACTTAGAGTTCGAGTAATCATCATTTTCTTCCATCCAATCATCTCCAGGATTTAACCATAAATCAAGATCATAAAATAGACTAGAATTTCCATATTTATGATATATTCGGATTCGCCAATCTCCTGACATGTCAGCTGAAAATGAGATAGATTCATTATTGGGATTAAAATAGGATCCTATTCGCGGAGTATAGGAAGGATCCCAAAGTTCCAAATCTAAATCACCTTCCATTTGATTGAAGAAAATAGCAACATCAATTATTTCCCCTGGATTTAAATATACATGAAACCAATCCTCATCTCCATTAACAATGGTTAAACCAGAATAATAATTTGGATCAATATACTTAGAGTTCAAGTAATCATCATTTTCTTCCATCCAATCGTCTGGAAGGATTTGAGTTAAGCTAATCCACCAAAGATCATAGATATTGCTAGCATTCTGACCTAAAACTAGAAGGTAATAGATTCCGCTTATTGGAACAATGAAATCTATATATTCATTATCAGTTGTTGATAGACTTCCATTAATTGGAAAACCAGTATTATCGCATAGCAATAAATCAATATTGCCTGAGGAATTGGAAAATGTTAAATTTGCTTTTAAATGTTCATATCCTAAGGCGATATCGATTTTATAATAGTCGTAATCCGCTTGTGTGCCTGTTCCATTGATAGAGCTTAGCCACATTCCTTCATTAAAAGTAATATCGTAAGCTTCAAAATAATAATCGTTTGGTTCATAAGAATCTTCTGGTGCGCTAATTAAAAATTTATTTACATCGAGTAAGTCATTTTCTTTCCTTATATTAATGATTGAAAGGCAAGTAGTAAATAAAAGAAGTAAAAATAAGACAGATACACCTAACTTCATTTTATTTTGAAATTTCATACCAAAATAACCTTAATTTATACTTATAAATTTAATAGTTTAGTTAAAATGAACATTACTATGCGACAAATTAACTAATTACTCATATTGAAAAATATAGCAAACCAAAAAATTGCGCAATTTGATAAAAGAGATAAATTGCCATTTATTAAAATTCTGATGCTTTAACTTAACTTAATAAGGAAAAAGTACAATCAGTATCTCCACATCCAGGACATTTAAATCCCTCTTCTGGGAAATCATCTAATTCAAATTCTTGACCACATTCGTCACATTTCCAGAGCATTGGTTATGTCCCTTCCTAAATCAATATAATTATATTACTTATTAAAATAAAAAGAATCTAAATTTAAAGTTTTGCGAACAGAAAAGAATTAAAACGTATGTTTATAAGTTTAACTAAGTCTTAAGAGCGTATCACAAATTAAAAAATTAAAGAAATCACTTTTTTAAAAATAATTTGAGAATTTTGACGATTAAGGTTTAATAATTGCACCGAAGGAAGATTTAAAAGATAATTTTTAAGAGGATTGTTTAACTTTAAGCCTATTGAAGCTATAATCGAAACTTTCGATGAAAATATTTGGTTAATGAAATCTTGAAATTTTTTAGAAAATAATTCCATTTTTCCGATCTCGTCAATAATAATTATATCGACTGTTTTTCCTTCTAAATTTAAGGTGTTATCAATGTATTTATCAAATTCATCAATAAAAATATTATATTTTCCTACCCTATACTTAGTTTTAAAGCTTCCTGCTCTTGCTAATTGAGATTTTTCCCCAGAATGGATATCTAAAATATCAAAACCAATACGATTTCCATGTTCTCTAACTTCTGG
>JBHLKB010000179.1:0-5644 GCA_048887205.1 Candidatus Hodarchaeota archaeon | reverse complement strand
TCAATGGGAGGAGTTGTTATCCAAGAATATTATTATACTTATCCAAATGAAGTCTATGCTCTAATTCTATGCTCTACTGGAGGAAAGATGCGAGTAAGTTCATCTATCTTTAATTCAATAAAACCAAACTATAGTGAGTATTTAAATTTTTTAAGGTTTAATGCATTTTATAGAAATACACCAGAAGAAATAATAGACAACAGCATTTTTGAGGTTTCTCATATAGATCCAGAAGTTACGTATAATGATTTTAAAATTTGTGATAGTTTTGATACATTGGATAAGACAAGTTCAATTGAAGTCCCATGCTTAATCATATGTGGGAAAGCTGATAAGATGACTCCCGTGAAATACTCGCAGTTTTTTCATGATAAAATTAAAAACTCAGAATTAAAAATTGTCGATAAAGCTGGTCATAATGTTATGTTAGAAAAACCTAAACAAACTAATTCTGCAATTGAGAAATTTATTAACAATTATCTAAAAAAGAATAAATATCTATAATAATTGAATTCTTTGAATTATTTCCTTCCGATTCCAAATAGATGTCCCTTATGTATAAAAATTTCTATTGTCTTCGCGCCAGCATCAATTAGTTCTTGTTTAAACTCTCCCTCTGTATAAAAATCAACTTCTTTGTAAATATCTTTAACCCATTTAACAAAAATATTCAAAATTCCATGGTCAATATGGGGAATTGGGATATAGCCATGAATAATCACCGCGTCAAAAAAATTGTCAGATTCCCGGATTGTGTCATTAAATAAAGTAGAATATTGAATTTTGCCTAATCCAAATTTGAGAGCATTTTTAAAAGCTTTTTTTTTGATAATATAAATAAATTATTTGAAATAGTAGAAAAAGTTTAAACTACTTATATTAAAATTTTAATTAGATTGAATTGTTAAGTAGAATTATTTTGTATAAATTTTAAATATGCGCAAATATACATATGGTCCATTTCAATCGAGAAGATTAGGTCTTTCTCTTGGTATCAATGTTTTAGCCAATTATAAATTATGTACTTATAATTGTGTGTATTGTGAAATCGGTTTAACAGAGAAAGATAATTTAGTTTCTCCAACCCATAGAATAAAATTACCACCATCAGCTAATTTTAGAAAAGAATTAAAAAACATTTTAAGTTATGTTCCTCATTTAAATTCGATCACTTTTGGTTATAATGGAGAACCTACTCTCAATGAAAATCTATTAGACTTCCTTAAAATTGCTCAAAGTGTAAGGAGTGAGTTAACATGGACACATAAGAAACCAAAATTTACTTTGTTTACAAATTCCAGTACTATATATTGTGATGAAATAAGAGAAAGAGTTAAGCAATTTGAACTGATTTTAGCAAAAATAGATACAGCAAATGATAATGATTTCAAAAGAACAAATCGCCCACATTATGATACTCCTAATATTGAAGAAATAATTAACTCTCTAGCAGAATTAAAACGAGAGATGCCAAAGGAACACAAGTTAGCGATTCAATGTTTAATCTATGATTCATACAAAGATGACTTTATTCCAAACAATAATTCAAAAAATATAACAGATATAGCTTATTCATTGAAGATCATAAAACCAGATATGGTCCAGATATATACAACAGCAAGGCTTCCAGCAGAATATTTTGTTTTTTCTATTAGTAATGAAAGAAAAAGAGAGATCGCCAAAATCTTTAAAAAGATAATCAATGATGATAAAGTTGAGATAAATATTTATTGATTCAAGTAAAATTATAATTTTATAAATATAATTAGAAATAATTGATTTTTAATATAAGATATATTATTTGATAATTTTGCAGGAGATTATGATGAATGAAAAAATAATTACTGGGGTTGATATTGGAGGTACCTGGGTACGAGTTGCTATATGTACAGCAGATTTAATTGAAAAAAATGTCAAAATAAAAATTACTAGTACATTAAGGGAAAACAAATATTCAATTAGTAATTCAATATGCCAAATTTTATCAGAATTACTATCTGAAAACAATATTACTCAAGATCAAATATTAGGAATAGGGATAGCTACAGCAGGTCCTTTAAATATGGAAAAAGGTGAAGTATTCAATAGTTCCAATCTTGGATTTAGCGTAATCCCTCTAAAGGAACCTATTGAAGAGAAATTTCCAGGAATTCCATTGTATTTCATTAATGATTGTAATGGTAGTGTTTTAGGCGTACATTATTTTGAGGCGGAGGATGACGAGAAAGACAATCTAGTGTATATAACATTGTCCACTGGAATTGGAGGGGGTGTAATTTGTAACGGTCATTTATTATTAGGAAAAGAAGGAAACGCTGCAGAAATAGGACATGGGTTAGTTGAGCCAAAAAGTAAATTTAAGTGCAATTGTGGTGCATATGGTTGTTGGGAAGTTTTTAGCTCGGGTACTGGTGTAAAAAATAGAGCTTTAGATGCTTTAGATGAGGGAGAACTAAATGCAGAAATATTGATGAATATTGTTGATAATAACAAATCAAAGATCACTGCAAAAGAAGTTTTCCAAGCAGCTAGAGATGGAGATGAATTATCTAAAAAAATTGTTGATAATTGTATATTCTATTCAAAAGTGGGTATTGGATTAGTTAATAATTATTATGATTGCACATCTATTTATTTTGGAGGTGCGATGATGAAGGATAAAGATCAGATAATTCCTGAATTGATTGAACAATTTAAAGAAGAACCTATTAGATTTACTATTAATCATCCACCAAAAATAAAGTTAACAAAATATAAAGATGAGGTTGGATTAAGAGGTGCATTAGCGCTTGTTAAATACAAAATAGAAAACCATAAAATACTCTCTTAAAATAAATAATTAGAAAAAACATGGAAGATAATAATTTAATCTTTACTTTGAGTGGAATTAGAGGACGTACTGAAAAAAATTTAAATTTCAATACTGTAAAAAAAACAGCAATTGCTTATGGGTTATGGTTTAAGGGTAAAGATAGAAGAATTGTGATCGGGAGAGATACAAGACTAAGTGGAGCTATTCTTGAACAAGCCATAATTGAGGGATTATTAGTATCCGGATTTAAAATATTCAACCTTGGAATTTGCCCTACTCCTGTAATAATTCATACTAAAAATAGACTAAATATACCTGGAGGAATAATTATTACCGGATCTCATAACCCTCAAGAATGGAATGGCTTAAAATTATTATCTACAAGAACTTTTTTAGGAAATAATGATTTAGAATTAATTTCAAACCATTTTAAAACAATTGATTTAGATTTTTATAAAGAATTCAAACCAAGTTCAAAAAAGAGTGTAAAAATTCTGAAACCATTTCAAGACTATATTCAAGATTTATTCAATTATATTGATTACAAAAGGATTAAAGAACAAAATAACCTTAGAGTTGCGATTGACACTGGAGCTGGTGCTGGAAAACTTGCAACACCTAAAATATTAAGAAAATTGGGTTGTGATGTGAAACTAATTAATAATGAATTGCTTGCAAATAGAGATTTTCCACGAGAAATTGAACCTATCGAGAAAAATCTCAAGGATTTAATAATGGAAGTGTGGCAAGGGAAATATGACATTGGATTTGCCCATGATACTGATGCTGATAGATTAGCGATTATTGGGGAAAATGGAGTTTGTTATCCAGAAGATATTGGATTAGCACTAATCACAGAAGATTATCTAAAAAACCAAGAAGATAATGACAAGGAAATATTTTTTGTAACAAATATAGCATCTTCCTTAAGGTTTGAAGCTATTACTGAAAAATATAATGCTCATATTATTAGAACACCTATAGGT
Organism: Candidatus Hodarchaeota archaeon; assembly: GCA_048887205.1. Taxonomy (GTDB): domain Archaea; phylum Asgardarchaeota; class Lokiarchaeia; order Sigyniarchaeales; family SOKP01; genus Loki-b32. The sequence continues at coordinate 1,846 of JBHLKB010000179.1, read as the reverse complement.
GAAAAATTTTTAACAGAAGAAATGGAGAATTTACTATTGGATTCATCTAAGAATCGATTAGTTTTTGGTGGGGAAGGTTCGTGTGGAGGTGTTATTTTTCCATATTTCAATAGTACAAGAGATGGAATTTTTGCTGCAGCAAAAATTATTGAAATTCTTATAAAAACTGGAGAAAAGGTGTCTAAGTTAGTATCCTCCCTCCCAAAATATTATTCATATAGAGTGAATATCGATTTTAAGGATAGAGATATTATATCGATTATTGAAAATGTAAAAACTGAGTTGTTGGAAGAAGGAGAATTAGTAGAACAGATAAATAATGATCTTAGATTTAGTCAAGAAAGAGATTGGTTTGTTCTCATTCACCCATCAAATACAGAACCAATAATAAGAATAATTAGTGAAGCAAAACGGGAATCGCTAGCTAGAATTTATTGTGAAACAACAGCAGAACTTGTGAAGCTAGTGATCAGTAGAATGTAATATAATTTAGAAAAAATGAAAATAATGAATAAGTTTTCCCATTCTTTTCCCATTTCTCTTTTAAATAGTATAATCTTCCGTAAAATTTAAATATTTAATTATAATATAATTATTTTAAACATATTTGTTGATAAGATCATGGTAATTAAAGATCATAGATGGATTGGGTTATATTGTGGAGATACCCTAATCAATAATCCATCTATTTGTAATTCAGCATCCATGACATTTATGTATACTAGGATTTTAGTATAGATCCTTATTACATTATCTTATACATCACTGAAATCAACAAAACTTTGATACTTATTCTTTAATACTGCTTACAACTTTTATGTAAAGATCTACTAATTAGATTTAAATTCTATTTTTCGTAATTTCTTATACACATTTATAACGCGGATACAAGAATTCTTCTTATTTAAATGTGTTTTGTTTCTTTGAATAGTTTATAAAAAAAAATTATAAAAAGAGGTGAAAAAATTGTTAGAATTAAAGGAATTGTTGGAAGAAAGAGAAGATCAAAAGGAAGAAAGAGTTCAAAAGTTAAGGGAGGAAAAGCTGCCTGATCATGTGGATAAACAATTATTTAAGCAAAAATATGAATTAAAAAGAAAAAATTGCAAACTCATAGAGTCTTTGAAAAGATCAGAGTTAAACCCAAGATATGTTGAGGAATACGAGCAGCTCTTGAGGCTTAAAGAGTGCCTGAGAGATTATTATCAACAACCTTATTTCTGATAAGAGAATGAAAAAATAAAGGTGGTTAATAATGACATTAAAAAGGAGTAAATTAAAGGAAGAAATATTAGATTTCGAGAGTGATTACAAAATCATTGAGGAACAACGAATCATAGAAGGCAAATGGAAGTCGAATATCTGGAAATCATATTTAATTCAATTTGTAGAGGGTTTTCATTTAATCTCAGGAATTCTATTACCATTTTTCTTGACATGGGGGAAATTAACTTTTGTTGAAGTTATGTTCCTACAGAGTTACTTTACAATAATGATATTGGTATTTGAGATTCCTTGTGGAGCTATCGCAGATTACATAAGTAGAAAATTTTCGTTAATTTTAGGAGCGCTTTCAACTGCATTCGCTGCTTTGATATATGGAACTTATCCACATATATTCATATTTATTATTGGTGAAACATTATGGGCTTTTGGAGCAGCATTAACTTCAGGGACAAATCAAGCTTTTATATATGATACATTGAGAAAACTTGAAAGAGAAGATGACATCTCAAAGGTCATGGCAAGAAACAGGAGTTTCATGTTATTTGGCATTGGGATTTCCGCTCCAATTGGTTCAATTATCGGTGCTTACTTATCGTTAAATCTTGTAATGAGTCTAATA
>JBHLKB010000178.1:0-5659 GCA_048887205.1 Candidatus Hodarchaeota archaeon | reverse complement strand
CGGAGGCATATTTAAATATCATAATATGCGCTGAGTTCTCAAGAACTACTTGGAGATATGGACAAAGAGGTGTTAGATATGTATTTATTGAAGTGGGACATTGCGCGCAAAATATTCACTTAGAAGCTGTCGCTTTAGGTTTAGCATCAGTACCGATTGGTGCTTTTGAAGATGATCAAGTAAAAAAAGTTCTTGAACTTCCAAAAAAAATAGAGCCTCTCTATATCATATCTATTGGATATCCTAAATAATCACTCTTTACTTCAAAATAGATTTTACCTAGTTTTATTATTAGAATTTTTGAGCTTCAAATTCAGTTTTTTCTATTGAAAAATACATCGCTTTGGACAAGATCTCTTTTAATTGAATATGCCCCAAGTATTTCATTCCTATTCTTTCAGCTACTTTCCATAACTTTGAATTTCTAGGATTTAAAATTGCAATTACTTTAGAAATGTTTAAATTTAAAAAAGCATAATCTATAAGCTTCTTCATTGCCTCTATAGCAAATCCTTGACCTCTAAATCTTGGTAGTAGAGCATAGAAGCATTCAACAATTTTTTTATCTTTTAAAGGTATTAATCCACATAGTCCAATAGGCTCCCCATTCCCTTTAATAATAATTTCTAGAGCGACCATTTGCTCTGAAGTACTATAAGATTTGATGATAGAATGGAATAGATCTTCTATATTTTTTCCGATTTCGGTTTTTAAAACAAACTTTAAATTTTTGGATACCTGAGCATCATTAATAATATTTGAAAAAACTTCAAATGTACCTTGAGTAAAAGGTCTAAGTATGAGTCGTTTAGATTCTAATTGAGAAAGTAGAACCATATTATTCTTTAGTTATATAAGATATATGTTATTAAATTCTAAAGGTTGTATTAATATATATAATTTCAATTTAAATACAATTTGTCCAAATAATTTTTATGACATCCAATGAGGATCTTACAAATAATAGAATTAGAAACAGGATTCTCTATAATTCTATAATTTTTTTGGTTTTTCTATTTTGGTTTTCCTATTCTACATTTGAAAATGTTTCTATTTTAATATTGCTATGCTTAATTACTCTTATAGTTATTTTTTTCAAATTTATATTAGATAGGAAATATGGATTTACCGTAAAAGAAAAACTCGTTTACATTTTATTATTTTTAATCCCCTTCTATTTATATGTTAATATTATCTTATTCATCAACAATTCACCTGCATTTTTCATTCCATTTTATAGCTTAATAGGAATACAGCATAATCACAATTTTATTCTCTTTTTGCTTTTTTTCTCAGTAATCATGTTAAAAATGATTGGAAACAAAATTTATTTCAGAAAAAGCATAGAAAGACTTAAAAAAGAAAATGGAGATGAGATTTTTAAGTATTTTACAAGAAAATTGACTCCTAAAAAGGTTTTACTTATGATAATTCTCTTTCCACTATCTGCATTAGTAGAGGAATTGATATATCGAAGTTTACTTCTTAGCGTTTTTATTTACTATTTTAATTGGCATGTTATTTTAGGGATAGCTGTTATCTCAATTATTTTTGGATTAGTCCATTATTCAACCTCACAAAATTGGGGTCAAGTTATCTCAGCACTCATATCCTCCATAATATACTCATTTGCCTTAATCCAATTAGGGTTATTATATCCCTGGATATTCCACTTAGCAACTAATCTTTTTGCTTTATTATTTTATTACCAAGCATTCAAAAATAATATTGATAATCAGGCAAAAAATTAAAGTGAAACAATTATTTGAATTTAATTTTTTTAAAAAAATACATTTAAATCATTGCGAATATCCTAAATAAAGCATGTCATTAAATAATTTTGGAAGGGAATATTTGCTTCTTGGACTACGTATGGATAAATTAATTGATGGATTTGTTGACGCATATTATGGTCCGTCAGAATTAAAAGAGCTCGTTGAAAATGAAAAACCTGTTTCACCAAAGCAACTCCTAAAATCGTGCAAAAATCTTCAAAAACAATTACCTGGGCAAAATTTTATTGATGAACGAATAAGATTTTTAGACAAGGTATTGGGTGCTATTGAAACCTCATTAGACATACTCTCCGGTAAAAAAATGCCTTTTTTAGAGAAAGTTTATAAATTGTACGATATAAAACCAAAAATGATACATGATTCTCTATTTTATAAACTGGCAGAGAAGCTAGATTCTTTATATGAAGGATCTGGAACCTTCATTGAACATATTAATGAATTTAACAAAAATCATGAAATACCAGTCGAAATATTGGAATCCATACTCAATCATGCATGTAAATTAGTATGTGAAAAAACATATAAGGCACTTCCGGATTTATTACCTGATAATGAGGAGATCTCATTTGAATTTGTTAAAAATAAGCCATGGGGAGCATATAATTGGTATTTAGGGGATTTTAAATCGAAAATAGAGATCAATACTTCCACTCCAATCGATTGTTTAACCGTTTTAAAACTTGTTACTCATGAAGCATATCCTGGACATCATACTGAACATGCTGTTAAAGAAAAACAACTCTTTATTGAACAACAAAGATTTGAACATAGCATTCTTTTGATTCCAACTCCTGAATCTGTGATCTCAGAAGGTATTGGAAATATCGCCTTGGATATACTATTTACAGACCAAGAAAAAGGCCAATTTATTTTAGATGAATTATGTCATAATCCCTCAAACATGGACTTAAATGTCTTATTTGCTTACATGCAGGCTTTACATAAACGCTCACTATTATATAATAATTTAGCAATTCTTGCCCATGAGGATGGATGGTCTGATGATAAATTAATGAAGTATTCTATGAATTTTGGATTTATTCCTGAAAAGTTTATTAAGCAAATTTTGAAATTTATTCGACATCCTATATGGTCAACTTATGTTTTTAATTACTCCTTTGGAGAAAATTTAATTAAAGAGAAATTTGGAAAATATCCATCTCCTAAGGATTTTAAAATGCTTTTAACTCATCCCATTTTACCATCAGATCTGAAATAACCCAAATTTAAATACTATAATATCAAAATTATTAAGAGAAAATGAAAATAAAATTTCGAGAAGCTAAAAGCATCATAACAAAAAGTAATATTCCTTCAGTAGATTATGTTATAAATCCCTACACTGGTTGCCAGCATGGTTGTATCTATTGTTATGCAGAATTCATGATAAGATTTACGGGTCATAAAGGAGATAAATGGGGGCAGTTTTTAGATATAAAAACATTTGATTTTAATAAGATTAAACCACAGAAATATAATGGAAAATCAATTCTATTAAGTTCAGTTACAGATCCTTATATTCCCTTAGAAAAGAAATATCAAAATACAAGAAAAATATTAGAAAGCCTAGTAGAAACTGAAGCTGAAATCTCTATTCTTACTAAATCAAAATTAGTTGTCAGGGATATTGATTTATTTACGAAATTTAAAAGTGTTAGAGTTGGTATTTCAATTAATACATTAGATGTTCATTTCGCAAGAATAATTGAACGAGCTGCCTCTAAACCCATAGAACGATTAGAAGCGATAAAGAAAGCTTCTGAAGCGGGTATCCAAACGTATGTATTTATTTCACCTTTTTTTCCAGAGATTACTGATTTTAGAGCAATTATAGAAGAAGCAAGAGATTATACCAATAATTTTAGCTTTGAAAATTTAAATTTCAGACCTCATAATATTCCAAGAATAATGAGAATAATTAAAGAGAATTACCCAAATTTGCTCCTAAAATATAAAAAAATTCAAAAAGATCATGGTTATTGGGATATTCTCGAAGACGAGATCAAGGATTACTGTGAAAGAAATAAACTCAATTATAGTATCGAATTTCATCATGGGGGATTTTCAAAAAGTTAAAACTAATTCTAAAATTATCACTTTTAAAAAGAGTACTTATAATTAAATGCCAAGTGGTTTAATTTCTCACCAAGCACCAAGTTTAGCAATAAAAATAAAATATCCAAAAAAGTTTGATGGAACAGCTCTTTGTCTTAGTACTTTTATTCCTGATTTAAATGTGATTTTTGACCCATTTTCAGTATTTTCATTTAGAAATATTACTCATAGCCTATTAGGATTAATATTATTCACTATCCCTTTAACTATTATATTTACAATAATATTTTGCAAATATATTGGCCCTTTTTGCTCTAACATTGCAAAGAAAAACGGAATTTTATTTAAACCAATGAAATATTTTGGTGTTGATGAATGGGATAATTTAAAAAAAAAGAAATATAATCAGAGATTTTTTTTAGTTGCGATTTATTCTGCTTTCATTGGAGGATTGACACATCTATTACTTGATCTTCCTGCCCATGAGCAAATAGAAATTTTTTTTCCGTTAATTTTACAATCTCCTGATATTTTATTATATTCTATTATAGATTTTGGTCCTATTACCATTGGACCATTGCAATTCGATCGGAATTTAACTGTATTTCAACTTATATGGACAATTGAAACTTTAATTACCTTAGTTATAGCTCTTTATCTTCTCAGATATATTAAGAAATGCAATTTAATCAGTAAATGGTATAAAGAAACTTAAAATTATTAGATTTTATTTAAAAGAAGCAATTAGAATTATTCTTTAATAAATTATATAGTAAATTTCTTGATCGATATTGATCAAAATTTGGGTATTTCAATCTGAATTAGAAAGACTATGTTGAATATAACCAGTAAATTTAGGAAAAAAAGTAGTAAAAAATCTATTTTAGTGGTAAATATTTACGATTTACTGGTAAAATTTGAAGAGCTATTTTCTTAATTCTATTTGACACATAAGAAATACTGATTAGTTCTTAGCACTTATTTCAGGCATATTTAACTAATTTATTTTCATTTTAAAATGGTGTCAAAATTAATAGAAAATAAGTAAATATATATAAAGAATTTTAATAAATTACTATATTAGTCATAATTATATTTCCAGTAGGAAAGAAAATTAATTTCTTTAAAGGGTAGGTGTTTTTGACTTCCTTAAAAGCTACTTTAGGTAATTTTGAAGAAGAGTGTATAAATAGTATTGATTCAATATTCGATGCTTATTTTTTACTTTCAAAAGAGAATATAGTGTTGGGTTATAGGATTAAAGATGAACTTCTTAATTTATATGTCGGTAATGAAAATCTTCAAGGAGAAGATTTTTTTAAGTTATTCAGTTCTCAAATTCAACTAGAGCGTAACAAAGAATTAAAACGAATAATTTTAGAAAAGAAACCTCAAATATTTGAATGTAGTATAAAGGTAAATGATCAAATTGGTTTTTACAACATTTTCATTTTTATTTTAGCTAATGACCAAATGCTCGTTAATTTTCGGAATATTGACAAACAAAAGAAAATAGAATTTGAGCTGGCTGAAGAGAGAAACACATTAAAAAATATAATCGAATTAAATCCTTATGCTATCGAGATAAAAGATACTGAGGGACGTCATCTTAGTGCTAATAAAGCTTTTATAGATATGTTTAAATCTGTTGCTCCACCTCAATACTCTATCTTTACAGATCCTTATCTTAAAAAGAGAGGATTACTAGATAAAATTCTAAAATTAAAAGACGGTAAGGTTGTAAAGATGGGAGAACATTGGTATGATGTTCGTGACTCCGCAAGAGAAGCTGGTCTTAATTTAGAGGA
>JBHLKB010000177.1:0-5706 GCA_048887205.1 Candidatus Hodarchaeota archaeon | reverse complement strand
AAAAAAAATCTTTATAATTGGGGCCCCTAGAGTTGGAAAAACAACATTTTTAAAGAATATTGAATTAATACAATTTCTAAATATAAAGAGAAATGATCTCCCTACTAGAATATATGAAGTAGTTATTGAAAACATGGAGATTTTAAAATACGATAAAACAATGAGAGAATTTGAATGTAAAGAATTTGAAAATCTGAAGAATTGTGTGAATTTTTCTCAAGGTTTTATATTACTATTTAATTTAACAAATAAGGATTCAATAATTCAAACTAAAGAAATTTTTAAAATTGTAGATAATACACGTCTAGAAATGGAAACTGATTTGGCACCAATATTAATAATAGGAAATAAATTTCATGATAAAGAAGATATAGAGCCAGAATTTATTTATGAGACTTTCGAAATAAAAGAATTGAGGGAACTTGGTATAAAAGTTGAATATTTTCCAATAAATATCTTGAAAGAAGATGAAAAAGTTATGGAAGCCCTTCGATGGTTGGTAAAAAACATAATTTAGCGTTAGTCAGAGAATACTAGTTAAATTTAATCTTCTAATTATTTTAATACCCATCCAACAAATCTTTTAAGTTATTATGAATATACTAAATAAAAACAGTAAACGATTCAATCTTTAATAATAGTTAAAACCAAAAAAATGGTAATCAAAGGTATCTTATGGGGAATTGTATTTTTACTTACTTCGCTTATATATGCAGCAATTCCCACTTACTTAATAGTTGAGTATTGGGTATGGCTAAACAGTTTTCCCGTATATACCTTATCATTATTTATGTTATTTTTATGGATTGTTGCTATTATAATTGTATTAATATATGTTGTAGCTATGGTTAGAGCCTTTATTCAAAGAAATAATGAAGAAGGATTAGGTATTCCAAAAGGTGTTAAAGGTTTCGGTTTAGTTTCTACTGTGACTGTGTTATTGTTTATGTTAATTTGGTATATACTATTTAAACAAATCGCCTTTTTCTCTATGGTATATCCTTAATAGAATTAATTAATGGTTATAGGATATGTTCCATATTTCTTTAAAATATTATGCATTGCTAAATAATTTTTAAGTTTAACAGAGGGATTAATACTATGTCCAGAACTTAGGATAAATCCTCCTCCAGGAGCCAGCTTTTTGATAAGATTTCTTGTATAATTTTCTATAAAATCTGAACTTTTATCTGCAAGATCTTGAGGAGAAACATTTCCAATAAAACATATTTTACCAGCATATTTTTCATTTAATTCAAAAATATTGTATTTTGGATTTGCAGTTGTTGGCTCAATAGGATGAATTGCATCTACACCAACCTTAAGAATATCTTCAAATAATTGGAAAATATCTCCACAACTATGTAATAGTACTTTTAAGCCTCCTTTGTGTGCAACCTTACAAGCTTCCTTTAACCAAGGAAATACATAAGTTTTATAATTTATAGGGTTCATTAATGGCCCAGTTTTATATCCATAATCATCCATTATCAATATTGCGTTTGTCTCTCCCCAATCAATAAAGATTTTAACCAAACTAACTAAAAATTTGCCAAATTTATCAAAAACTTTTTTTATCTTTTTGGAATTTGTTAATAATCTACTAAAAGTTAAAAATCCAAAAGCTTGCCATGAAGGTTCAAATATACCCCATATTGCTGGTATTATGGATATTCTTCCTTGAGAATCTTTATCTTTCTTTTGCATTGCTTTAAAGATTTTTTCTCTACGTGTATTATCTGCTTCTAAGTATTGGAATAAATCAAAATCTTCAAAATTTTTAAATGCGCCATTCCTGTAATATGCTATATCCATACCATCAGATAGATTCTTTCTTAAATCAAAAACCCTTCCATACTCATCAACAAAATGTGTTCTTTCACATCTTATTGGAAAAAGGATGTAACCTGATAATGGGACGATAGCAAGATCAATTCCAATTTTTTCGTATAAGTTTATATGCCTATCTAGAGTGTTCTTTATGTAGGATCTTGTTTCAGTTGCCATAATAATAGTTTTGGTTAAAATACTTATACTTCCTTGACATAAATCATATATATCATTATAACTATTTACCATTCCTTGAAATACGTAATCCTCATTAAAATGTTTGCAAATCTTTAAATTATCAATCGATAACTCAAAAGAAGGAACTTTATCTGGTTCTTTGTGGTTTAATGTAGTGAGTATTCTTTCTCTGGAATTCATAAATCATTATTTCATTTTATTATTATTTTCAATACTTTGAAAAAAATACTAGGATGTTTTAAAGTAAATTTTATTAAAAATGGAAAAACTAATGGATTTTTTAATAGCTTAAAAATTACGGCTTTAGGGAAATCCATATCCCCATAAATAGTAATTAAATGTTCAATTTTACTTGTTTTTATTATTTGAAATAATTTTTCAAAATCATTATTACTAAACTTTTCTAAAAATGCTCGAATTAAATAATGGATTTTCAATTCTTTTCCAATAGCAGTAATACATGGAGCTTCATAATATTTTTTAATTATTCTTCTTGAAAATTTATTATATTTAAAACATTTTTGAATACAGTGTGCAGCATATTTAGCAGCTGTTAAGAGCATTATAATTCCACCACCTGTCGTAGCTTTAACTTGGCAGGCAGAATCCCCTACCAACAAAACATTTTCAAAAGCAATTTTATTCATTAATCCATAGGGTATAAGCCCTCCTTGTTGCTCTATTTTAGTTTCCATCTTTAGGTTAAATTTTTTAAGAAAATTATGAAAATTTTTCGCTACATATTTTAAACAAGCCATACCAATCCGATAAATTTGATTTCCTTCAGGAACAATCCATCCAAATAATTCTTTCCAGTGGGGACTGAAATACATTACTGCTTCATTTACGGGAAAATTAGACTTAACACGGATTTGTACAGCAAATAAATTCTTGTTAATTATACCAAAAAATTTCGCTACTAGAGATAAAGGACCATCGCATCCTACTAATATCTTTGCTTTTAATTTTCTTTTTGAAGTCTCAATTAGCACAAGTTTTTGTATCCCTTCCTTAACATAATTAAAGGATTTGAATTTCTCTCCAAAGAAGTAAGTTATATTTTTGTTTTGCTTTACCTTTTCATAAAAAAACCGATCTAAACCAATTCGATTTATTACATATGGTTGTTCATTACCAGATAATTTGATATATTTTCCTGAAGGCGCGATAATTTTAGCTAATTCAACTCGGTTTAAGATTAGTTCTCGAGGAAAGTCAATTAATTTACTCAGTTTTTGAGAAACAATACCAGCACATTGAAGAGGGAGACCTATTTCTTTATGTTCTTCAATAATTACTATTTTTAAATCTGTTTTTGATAATAAAAAAGATAAATAATTACCAGCAATGCTTCCACCAACAATACACACATCAAAAGTAGCTAAATCTCTATCCATTATAAAATTTAATGATAATAATCAATTAGAATTTTATGGAAGGAATAGTAAAAATTTTTTACTTTATATTTTTCATATCTTCTTTAGGGATTGATCGAAATCCCAAAGATATCATCATTCCATAAACAATTGCCAATACTATATTTCTAAAAATAGAATTATGACTAATAGGCAAATCAGTTCTTGGAAGTAATGTTGGCATTATCCTATCAAGGATATACTTTGTTTCTGGCTTTTCATTATGATATTTTATAATTAAAGATTTAAATTTCTTCATAAAGGATTCATGTTCTAAAAGAATCTCTCTTACATTTTTTTTACCGTTTATAACTCCAAAATGTCCAAAACCTGCTTTTAAAGGGGGTTTTAGCTTATTTAAATTTACTAAGGTTTCCATGTAATCTTCATGATTATAATATATTGGCATTGATGTTGGCATGGTTAATAATTTTGAATTATGATATATAGTCCCTGCGGCTTCTCCCAGAAAAATGAAATCAACTAAACCATCTTTTAATAAAACAGGAGATTGATGATCTGGAGTATGTCCAGGTGTTTTTAATATTGCCAATTTTATCTCTGAACCATTAGCGGTAAATTTTTCAACTATTTTAAGATTATTAGGATTAGAATTAAAATTATTGCTTGGTTCTATGATTTTAAAAGCACTATCTTCAATAGGTTTCATTTCACCAACTAGATTTCCATAAGTACTTCTTCCACGATTTAAATGAAGTTCATAATTATTTAGAAGTGTCTTAGTCATTGAATTCGTAAGAATTTTGACATTTGGATTATAATTTTTTATTTCTTCATAAAGTTTCCACATTCCGCCATTATGATCGAAGTGATGGTGAGATGTTATCAGATATTTGAATGACGATAAATGAATTTGTTTTTTTTTAAAATATTGTAATCCCCTTTTAATCTCTAATGAAGATCCACAATCAAATAAAATTGAACAATCATCGAACTCTCCAAGAAATACAGACGACATTCTCGGGCTTCCATAAGCTTTTACGTCAATTAAATGTAAATAATCATTGATTTTCCCAGAATTAATGGTTATAGCATCTTTAACCATAAAAAATATAATTAAAAATACATTAAGAATTATTTTATTACGAAAATTACGAAAATCAGAAGGGTTATAAATAAAAAATTAGAAAAAGTTTTAAAAGAAAATTAAAGATCGAGTTGCTCACGCCATATTTTCATCTCTAACTTTAATTCTTCTTTTTCTGGTTGACTAAGTGTTTCAGTGATTTTTTTCAGTTCATTACTAATAGTGTGAATATTTTTTAGAACGCTATTATATCCTTTTTGTTTAACAAATTCATTTTGAAATCTTTCTAAAGAAGCTGAAATATCTACTCCTTTCATATTTTCAAGCTGATTTATTATTTCATCAAATTGTTTTGATAAAACAGAAGGTGCTTTGGCTTCAGGAGCTTCAGTAACTTCAGGGATTTCCTTTTCAGGTTCTTCGGCTTCAGGCAGGATTGTGAGTGGTTTTTCTAACTGTGGAGGAGCTTCTCTTGAAAGAGATGTTTTAATCTCACGCATAATTTCTTTACGAGCTCCAACCCACGCATCCTCGAGTATAGGTACGAAAATTTTAATATGTTCTTCAATAATACTTCCAATTCCTGCTATTTCAGTCACAGTTTCTCCTCTAAATTCTGTTTTAGAGAGAACACACAATATTACTTCCTCATAGTCTCTATTTATTCCCCATAGGTTTTGTAAGGCTCGATTTCTATAATCCACATTATCCATCTTATCTAATTCTTGTAATCTTTTTTCATGTTCAGCGATAACTGGATTAATATGAGTAGCAATTCTGAAGTTTATTCTTGAAGGTCGGGCTTTGATAGCATCAAGGTTGATGTCTAGAAGATCAGGAGCAACAATTAATACTCTCATTTTAGCTTTGGAGATTTCATCGTTAATATGAGCTTTGGCAGCTTCTGGAGAGCGAATAAACCATATATCTTTCATTGTAATACCTCGCCTACCTTTAGCTTGATCCCAAAATTCTCTTGTAGTAATTTCGCTAACTTCTAATTTATTTAAAATATCTGATAATGTATTATCTAATGTGTCAACAATCCCCTTTCCAAAAATATCTTTTATATTACCAAACGATTCAAAAATACCTCCAGAAAGCCCATCGATTCTTTCTTCTGCTAATCTAACTGCTTTATTGAAGTTCTCAGTAATTTGTGAAAAAATCTTGTCTTTATCTTCTCCTGTTTTCGCAGTAATTGTTTCAATGTTT
>JBHLKB010000176.1:0-5727 GCA_048887205.1 Candidatus Hodarchaeota archaeon | reverse complement strand
AATCCTATACATATGGATGAGGAATTTGCAAAAACTCAAATGTATGGTAAGAGAATCGTTCATGGAGCTTTCAGTTCAGCATTAATTTCAGCAGTGTTAGGAGTAAAATTATTCGGTCCTGGAGCAATCTATGCATCTCAAGAAGTAAGGTTTAAAGGTCCGGCTTTTATTGGTGATACACTAACTGCTGTGGCAACAGTAAAAAATAAATATACCAAACAAGGAAAAAGCGGAGAACTAAAATTCCTTGAGGTAGAAACTAAGGTTTATAATCAAAATGATGAATTGCTTACTGATGGTATGGCTAAAGTATTAATAATGTAAAATTTAATTCATTAAAGAGTCAAATTCTAAAAATTAACATTGTTTTTACCTTTAAAACAATCTAAAAAGTATTTTTAGATAATATTTTTATCTACTTTTGCATTAATTTATTTTATGTCAGAATTAGAACCTGTCAAATGGGAAGATTACGAAATTGGACAGTCTGCATCATTTACTAAGACGATAACTGAAGAAGATGTTATGAAATTCGCAGAAGTGACTGGAGATTATAACCCAATACATGTGAATGCCGAATATGCAGCAACTCAAATGTTTGGGAAACAAGTTGCACATGGAGCCTTGAGTTCTGGTTTAATATCGGCTGTATTAGGTACGAAATTATTTGGACCAGGTATTTTATATGGAGGTCAGACAGTTAGGTTTGAAAAACCAGCATTTTTTGGTGATACATTAACTGCCATTGCTACTGTAAAGGAAAAATATACCAAAAAAGAGGGTAAATTAAAATTCATTAAATGCGATACTATTGTAAAAAACCAAAATGATGAAGTAGTTACTTCTGGAGAAGGTACAATATTAGTTTTAAAATAATTTTATCCTTCATTTTTATTTTTAATAATGGCTTTTTACACGAAAAACAAAACTGTTGGTACTAAATTTCCTTTTAGTGATAATCTTTCACTTTTTGCACGGTTTACAAGTTTTGATGCCATAGAATTGATTGACTTTTCAGCTGAATCCAAATTAAATAGTTTTCTAAATTTAGGATCATCTGGATTTGATATTATTGTTTTTTGCCATTGAAGCCCTAAAGCATTAGCTTGAAGTTGCAATCCTGCTAGTGCCATACCTGCCTCAACTTCTGCCCAATATCGAGGGTTCATAAAGGCCTTTCCAATTTTGCTATGCATAAACCCTGAACATGGTTTTTTTCTATCAATACATAATAGAATTGCATAATTTGAAAAATTAACCCCTAATTCTTTTTCAATTTCAGATTTATTATTAGCAGGGGCATATTTTTGTATGAAATGATCATAATTTTTCTTACCATTAACTTCAATCCATCTATTTAATGCCGAAAATCCAACTGGATTATAAATGTATTTACCTTTTGGCACATCAGTGAGATCATCTGTAATAACTATTGGATATACTGCATAACCTGCACATCCAGATGCATGTACACGACCAAAACCGTTTTTTTCTAAAATATCTCGATTACCGTGAGTTGTATGATCAGTCTCTCCTTGGCATGCCCATAGCAATTGTGAAATTTCATTTAATGTAAATTTAGGCACCTTTTTTTCAATTTTATTAAAAATCGTATCATCTAAAGGGATACCTTTATAATGATTTTGGTAAATTGCACGATCTTTATAACAATCTGGAGTCTCAAGGATATATATGCCTACCTCTAGCTCTTTTTGAAGAGGTTCCAATGTATCTTCAACTAATGCTCCACGATCTCGTTCTCGGACTGCCACTGAATACAAAAGAACATAATTCTGATTTGTAACACTATTAAGCAATTTATTCATTTTTTTCGGAGGTCTTGCGCGTTGTGATACTCCTAGCCCCATGCTTTCCACCTTTAATGAGAGATATTGCCAAATAAGTCCTACTTGAATTAATTCACTTAATTTTATTGTTTCTCTCCAGATCAATTCTGGATATAGTTCCAATGAATATTGCGTTTTTTCTTTATCTGTAATTAACGTTATCTCATTTTCTTTATACAAATATATTCCACCAGAATAATCATCACCATCAGGCAAGACGATAAATAAAGATTTTGAGGTATCTGCTTGGTTGGCTGATTTACAAATATCCAAAATTTCCGCCAATGATAAAGTTCGACCCCCTCCTGAGCAGTCTTTACGACTTGCTAAACAGCTCTGTAAACTCATTTTGGTATCTTTTTTATATTCACTTAACTGTTATTAGAGATTTACTTCAAATTAAATTTATGGTACATAATTTTCCGAGAAATTTCCCATAAATATGGGAAAAGGTAAAATTTTTTATATAACTTAGATGTTTAAAATAAGATTAAAATATTTTTGAAATCGTTCTGATTCATTAAAACAGAGAATGTATTTACTTAAATGAATAGATGTATGAAAGGAGGATAGTTGTATGACATGGCTTAATATTGGTGAAATTATTAATGTTAATGCTAATAAAATTCCAAATAATCTTGCTCTAAAAGACGCTAAACGGCAATTAACATTCAAAGAATTGAATGAAAGAACTAACAAGCTCGCTAATGGAATTCTTAAAAATGGCATAAAAAAAGGAGATAAGTTAGCGATTTTATCTAATAATTCTATAGAATTCATGGAAATCTATGTAGCAGCAGCTAAAGGTGGATTTATAGTTGTCCCTTTAAATTTTCGCTTACATCCTGATGAAATTTCATTCATTATTAATAATTCAGATGCAAAATGGTTATTTGTAGAATCAAGATTTCAGAAAGCAACAGAAAAAATTTGGGAACGAGCTAAAGAATTGGGATTTGAGAAAATTCAACGTGTCTTGATTGCTGATAAACCAGCAGAAGGTTGGAAATTTTTTGAAAGTATTGTAGGAATGGGTGAAAATGTTTATCCATCTGTAAAAGTAAATCCAAAAGATACATGGGTTATTTTATACACGTCAGGGACAACAGGAAAGCCTAAAGGTGTAATTCGTTCCCATCGTTCTTACATTGCATTTTTCCTTATTAATGAAGCTGAATTTTCCTTTACTCCTCAAGATCATGGAATGATTTTAATGCCATTATCCCATGTAAACTCTACATTCTATTCATTTGTTTTTACTTACCTTGGAGCACCAGTTTATATCCATATTGAATATAAATTTGATCCTGAAGAAGTCCTAAGGATCATTGACAGAGAGAAAATAACTTTTACTTCGATGATCCCTACTCATTATAATCTAATATTAAACCTACCAGAGGAAGTAAAACATAAGTATGATCTTAGTTCTGTAACATCATTGTTAACTTCTTCGGCTCCGGCTACAAAACAAATGAAATTAGATGTATTGAACCTTTTTAATAAGACGAAACTCTTTGAAGCTTACGGTTCAACAGAAGCAGGGCTTGTAACACTCCTTAGACCTGAAGATCAGATGAACAAATTAGGATCTATAGGGAAAGAATGCATTGGAACTGATTGTATTAAATTATTGGATGAAGATGGTAATTCTGTACCTACAGGAGAAATTGGTGAATTATATTCTCGCAGCCCACAAATGTTTGATGAGTATTATAAATTGCCAGAAAAAACCAAAGAAGCATTTATTGGAGACTTTTTTAGTGCTGGTGATATGGGTAAAAAAGATGAAGAAGGTTTTTATTATCTTGTAGATAGGAAAGCTAATATGATTATAACTGGTGGAGAGCATGTGTATCCTTCTGAAGTTGAAAAAATTATGGTTTCACACCCCTCGGTTATTGAATGTGCTGTAATTGGTTTACAAGATTACAAATGGGGTGAAAGAGTTACAGCAGTTTGCATTTTAAATAAAGAATCGGCACCCTCAGATGAACTAACCAATGAACTCCGGCAATATTGCGAAGACAAGTTAGCTAGATTTAAAATCCCAAAACAAGTATTATATATAAATTCAGAAGACATGCCTAGAACTGGTTCTGGAAAAGTCATACACAGAATATTACGCGAACGATTCAATAAATAAATTAATCATGAATAAGAAATTTACAAAATAACAAATATATTAAATTAGGTTATAAGGAAATGTCTTTTAAAAATGCTTACATACCGTATGGGCAGTACTGGAGCACTCCTTTTAGCAGATGGCAAGGAAATTTCCAGAATCTCCATGCTGTCAAATTTGCCGCAGAAATAACAACTAGATTTTTGAATAATAATGAAATTTCTCCTAAAGAATTTGATCAACTTATATTCGGTTTAACTATCCCACAACTCAATTGTTTCTATGGTGGACCATGGTTAGCTAGCATGATTGGAGCTGAGCAAACTACAGGCCCCATTATTAGTCAAGCATGTGCTACTGGAACTAACTCAGTTTCACTTGCAGCACAAAATATTGAAACCAAAATAAATAAAAATGTCCTTGTAGTGTGTGCAGATCGTTGTTCCAACGGGCCTCACCTTGCTTATCCTAATCCTCAAGCCCCTGGTAGCACATTAGATTCGGAAAACTGGGTGTGGGATAATTTTGGTTATGATCCTTATGCTAAAAATGCGATGATTGAAACAGGTGAAAATGTAGCCAAAGAAGTGGGGATTACTAAAAAAGAACAAGATGAAGTTACTATTTTACGTTATAATCAATATCAAGATTCTTTAAAGAATGATCGAGCTTTTCAAAAAAAATACATGATAGGACCAATCGAGGTAAAAGATCGTTCTGGTCGGAAAATATTAGCTACTGTAGAAGGAGATGAGGGTATATATCCAACTACAATGGAAGGGCTCTCTAAACTTAGACCTGTACTTCCAGATGGTACAATTACTTATGGAACTCAAACACATCCAGCTGATGGTAATTGTGGTATTATTGTAACCACCCCAGAGAAAGCTGAAAAATTAAGGAAGAGAGAGGATGTTGATGTTAGATTTGTTTCATACGGAGATCACAAAACCAAAAAAGGATATATGGCAATGGCAATAGTTCCTGCCGCAAAGAAAGCTTTAGAAAGTGCCGGAATTTCTATAGCAGATGTATCTGTAATTAAAACACATAATCCCTTTGCAATTAATGATATATATTTCTCTAGAGAGATGGATGTCGATTTGAAGAATTTTAATAATTATGGCAGCTCACTAATATTTGGTCATCCTCAAGCACCTACAATGTTGAGAATTATAATAGAATTGATCGAAGAATTAGTTGAGAAAGGAGGAGGTTATGGACTAGCAGACGGTTGTGCTGCTGGTGATACTGGTGCAGCTCTGATTTTAGAAGTAAAAGTAGATTAAATCTTATATTTATTTAAATTAGAAAATAGGTTTCTTGAATGCTGAGGAAGAAAATAAAAGCAGTGAAAGAATTAAACCAGATAATGTCCAATTATTATCATGAGTTAGATTATGCCTCTAAAAGTGCTAATAAGAAGGTTGCTTGGTGTTCCAGTGTTGGCCCAGCAGAAATTTTGAGAAGTTTAGATTTTGAAGTTTATTTCCCAGAGAATCATAGTGCTATGTTAGGTTCTTCTAGAATAGCTACAAATCTAATTCCATATGCCAATGCAATAGGGTATTCTCCTGAGATCTGTTCATATCTTACTGCTGATATAGGGGCATATTTAAAACAGGTAACTCCCTTATCAAAAGTATATCCTGATATTAAGAATATCCCAAAGCCTGATGTATTAGTATTTAATACAAATCAATGTCGAGAGGTTCAGGACTGGTTTGATTGGTATGCTAAGGAATTTAAAGTACCTTT
>JBHLKB010000175.1:0-5748 GCA_048887205.1 Candidatus Hodarchaeota archaeon | reverse complement strand
ATCTTTTAAGCAACTTGGTAGATGAAATTAAGAAATTTAATACTAAAAAAGTAATGGTCTACTGTGCAACTTGCTATTATGGTCTTAAAAAACTTGCTCCACAATTGATGGAAGATTATGATTTAGAGATCATTCATGCAGCAGATTATATCGCAGAAATTTTAAAAAAAGAGGAATATAAAAAACTATTAAGCACTCCGAAAGCTAAATCTCAACTTATAACAATTCATGATTCTTGCCATCTTGTACATAGCGGCAATGTCTCAAGCATTAGAAAACTTTGTTCAGTCCTTCCGAATGTAATAATATCGGAAATGAAACACCATAAAGAAAACGCCATTTGCGATTTATATTGTATATTTAGAGAATTAAATAACCCGTTAAATCTCATTGTGAAAAAAGATATATTGCCAATAATCGATGAAGCAGTTGAATCAAAAGCAAATGTTTTATGCTCGCTTTGTCCAAATTGTCATGCTGTATTAACTATCTTTGGAGATGGATTTACCTCTGCTTTAGGATTAACGAGTAAGAGGATTCTTGTAAAAAATTGGGTGTCTATTCTGGGAGAGTACTTAGGAATCAGAAAGAAGGATATGTTAACTTATAGACTTACTCATTTCATAACGATACCATTTAAAGAGAGTGGGCTCTGGTATTTAATACAGATTTTAAAAGCGTTTGTAAGAGGGTATATAGGATTGAAAAAACCAAAGGAAAAAAAGAAAATGAAAAACTGAGGGATAATAAGATGATTGAAATTTTAAATGATTTTACAGTAGTAGAAGAGATGTCTGTTCGATGGGGCGATATGGATGCCAGAGGACATGTGAATAATACTATATATTATCGATACTTTGAAAGCTCTAGAATAGCATTATTTAGATTTTTAAACATTTATGAAGAACCTACAAAAGTGCGTATAGGCCCCATATTATCCTATCAAAGTTGCTATTATAAAGCCCCATTAAGTTATCCTGATACGATTTATGTAGGAGCAAAAATAACAAGCATAGAAGAGTCTAAGATCATAATAAAACATATTTTAGTAAGTAAGAAATTAGAAAGAAAGGTAGCAGAAGGAGAAGCTCATATAATTTGGTATGATTACGAAAATCAAAAAAAAGCAACTATTTCAGATGATCTGAAGCAAAATTTATTAAAATCCAAAAAATAGAGAAGTTAAAATTAAAATTTAAGGATCATTCCTAAAGGGATGTCGTGCATTTTCTGCGTTCTCTATTCCATCATCTACAGTAGGCAATCCTTCCATTGCTTTTCTAATAGCATTGCGAGTTGCTTTATAATTATTGATAAATATTCTTTTTCTGGCACTTGCACTAGGGTGTACAAACACATTCACAATTAGTACAATATCATCAGCTAACTCTTTCGGAAGAATACCATCATCAACACACTGCATAACAGCTTTAGCTATTGCTGCTTGGGCAGGCCCATAAGTTAAACTTGCATGCCGAAGTGATGTTGGACGGATTGTAGGGATCATAATTGTTGGTGGTTTTACTTGCATATTAGGTTCAAGTATCACTTGAAGTCCTTCACGTCCTTCTTCTGGATTGGTTAAAGCTTGAGCATACGCATTACCAACAGGACCGTCTTTTCTACCGATTAGGAGGTCAATATGCGCTAATTCGACTCTATTTCCAACAAGACTTTCTCCCACTTTTAACTCAAAATCTGCTATCTTTTTAGGGGTTATTCCAACGGCATAAAAACGACTTTTGAGAGGTTTTTCTCCAAATTCAAATTGGATTTCTGTTTTTTCAATTAATCTTAATTTCTCAAGCTCAACTCTTAATTCATCTTTTATTTCATAAGAAAGAGTATCACCTAAAACAATAGGTTGCCGAGTTTTACCAACAGGAATATTCATCATATTTAAACATGACTTAACTCCTAATGCACCTGAATTTATTAATAACCTTGCTATTTTTTGTACTTTCTTTTGTAGTATTTGAGCCTCTTCTAAACGATTATTCTTTACATGATTATATATTTCAAGCCATATCTTAGGAAATACATTAGCAGAACCTAAGATACAACCTGCAGCTCCTCCAGCTAGAGCTCCTAAAACATTCTCATCCCAACCTATGAGAACAGAAATTTTATCGCTTACTTTTTCCAAAACAGCAGAAAAATATTTATAATCCCCACTTGAATCTTTAATAGCGACAATATTTTCAATGTCTACGAGATCCTCAACAACTGTCCAAGGTAATTCAACACCTGTGCAAGCAGGTATATTATATAGTACCATAGGAATGTCTGTTTTTTCTGCTATTGTAAAATAATGATCATATAATCCTTTTGCTTTAGGTTTTAAATAATACGGGGTGACGATTAACACAGCGTCAGCACCAATGTCCGTAGCTGCTTTAGTAGCATCAATTACCAATTTAGTTCCTGTTTCTCCTGTTCCTGCTATAACCGGTACTCTACCATTTGTTTCATCCACAACAATTTCAATTACTTTTAAGCGTTCTTCGATTGTCATATTAACAAATTCTCCAGTTGTTCCAACAGGAACTAATCCACTAACCCCCTGATCAATTAAATGATTAACAAGGTTTCGAAGATTATCTTCATTAATTGTTTCGTCTTTATTAAAGGGAGTGACCATGGCGGGCATAACTCCAGATGGTCGAAAATCAAATTTTCCCATTTTTACTAAACACACTCCAAAAATTTATTTATGTAAGTTTCGAGCTGCAATTATATCAATTCCATTTTCAGTAAGTGCTTTAGCTGTAGTATTTACAGATACATATCTATCAAGAAGGCCTTGACGCATATACTCCCATTCTCCTGAATCGATAATCTCTTGTTTATCTCTAAAATAGTCTAGGATATCTGTTGGATGTTCTCGAGTTTTTTCTATTTCAATATTACCCCCTTCATGTTTAGCACTAATATTTTTAACTTTTTTAGCAATTTCAATTAACTCATCTCTTCGATCATATGGCTGTCTTACAATGCTTTTCCATGTCTCAATTATATGATGTTCTAATCTAACAACATCTTCAAAATCAAACGCTTTTCTAATATAAGCAGATAGTTCAAGCGTTTCATTATTTACTGCATTTGAAAGATTAAATCCTATTAATGGACTTGTACCATCTTCTCTGGCAAACAATTTAGCCGTCATTAAGGTCCAAAGGCATGAAAAAGGATTATCATTACCCATATATACAGAAATTTTAAATTCATTATCAATCCCTAATTTATGAATAAAATATCCAAGTAGTACAGTCCCAGGATTAACATTTAGAACTTGTTTAATTCCATAATTTGTATAATAATATAGAAATTCATCGATCCATTTTAGTGCGAAATCGTTAGGTTGTCCCACCCCACCAAAATATCCTGTAATTGTGTCAGGACCCCCTAAATGAACATTTACTGGCATTCCATCAGGACCAGGAGCTGTTCCCTTAGTATCGAGGGTTTCGACATAAGTCGCTCCTATTACTTGCATAGCAGCAGCCATCGCTAGCAGATCACCATCATCCTCCTGTTCTTTCATTTTTCTTACACGAATAATTCTTCCAGGAGCTAAATCCTGATTATCAATTGCAGCTTTTGCCATATCAATAAGAAATGGGAAGTACTGACAAGCAGAAAGTTCTAAAGTGACCGCGTAGTCTCTTTCAAATTCCATATTTGCTGCCTTATCGCCGAGGATCTTTTTTCTATAATCTGAAATACTGATAAAAGCATTGTTATCTCTTTGTTTGGCTAACCATTCAATGTCTTTTGCATATTCTGGCTTTCTGGTCCTGAGTCTTTCTATTAAATTATCTAAATTTCTTGCTTCACTAGCTTTTTTATTTATTTCATTAACTCCACCATAATTGTCGATTATTTTAAATAACTCGTTTATTAAAACATTGTTGTCATCTGTAAGAAATTGATTTACCGCGTCTAAAGCTTTATTTGTAATTTTCAGTTTTTTTCTTAAATCAACCATTTTTACAAAAATCTCTTTTAAAATTTTATAGATTTATCTATTTTCTCATTTTTATAAATTTTTCTTTCGACTATTTCAAAATATATTGAATTAAAAGAATCGAAAGGTTTAAACTTAAATCTAATATTTCTGTTATTATCAGAAATTAATAGAAAGAATTAAAATGTATAAATACAGCGTTTCAATATTAGGAACTGGTTTTATTGGATTATGTTCAGCAGCATGTTTTGCTACCAAAGATATAAAAGTTTTAGCATCAACTCATAATGAAAAAAAAGCAGCTTTAATTAATGATGGAAAAGCACCATTTTTTGAAGCAGGACTTCAAGAAATGATGGATGATATTAAGAAGAATAAGCCTGAACTCTTACAATGCCTTATTGATCCTGTAAAAGCAGTATTAGACACAAATATCTCTATGATTACTCAAGGAACTCCTATGAGGGAAGATAAAAGTATTGATTTGAGTTTTATCGAAAGTACTGCAAAAGAAATAGGAGAGGCATTAAAAACAAAAGATAAATATCATTTAGTTGTTGTAAGGTCAACGGTGGTTCCTGGAACTACTAGAAATTTAGTATCTAAAATAATAAATGAAGTTTCAGGAAAAGCACCAGGAAAAGATTATGGATTGTGTATGCAACCCGAATTTTTAGCTGAGGGGCGTTCAATTGAAGATACTTTACATCCAGATAGAATTGTAATAGGGGAATTTGATGAAAAAAGTGGCGCAATGCTTCAAGAATTCTATGAATATTTTTATGGAGATTATCTCAAAAACTGTCCAATATTATGTATGAATTTGGAAAGTGCTGAATTAGTTAAATATGGAAATAATTGTTTGCTATCAACAAAGATTAGTTATGCTAATGAATTCGCCAATTTTGCCGAGCTGGTACCGAATGTTGATGTTGTTCAAGTTATGAAAGGAGTTGGTCTTGATTATAGAATAAATCCAAGATTTTTAGGTGCTGGAGTTGGATTTGGAGGAGCATGTTTTCATAAGGACGTCAATGCTATAAAAGCTTGGTCAAAATCCAAAGGGTATCAGTCAAGACTATTAGAAGCAGTTTTAGATATTAATGATGATCAAGCAATACATATAGTAGATATCGCAGAAAATTTAGCTGGAAAATTAACAAATAAAAAAGTATCACTATTAGGGCTTTCATTTAAGCCTGGAACTGATGATATGAGAGGTGCAGCGAGTATTAGAGTTATAAATGAATTACAGAAAAGAGGTGTCACGAACATCATTGGTTATGATCCAAAAGCTTTAAAAACTGCAGAGGAAGAATTGGGAGATAAAATAGAATATGCCAGTTCTATAGAGGAAGCTCTGAAGGATTCCGAATGTGCCTTCTTAATAACAGAATGGGATGAATTTATACAATTAACACCAGATGATTTCAAGAAGTATATGAAAACACCTAATCTTATTGACGGAAGAAGAATATATGAGTATGAGAGATTTAATGAAGCCTTACCTTTTAGGGCTATTGGACGTATAAATTTAACTTAATTAAGATAAGATTGGGCAATATTATTGTGGAGTATTAAGATTTTTTTAACCAAGGACAGGATAATAGGCATGACAAACACCCATTATCTCCTAAACAAGTCTTAATATCTAAAACATCCTCCCGACGTGAGGGATGATCCTTAAATGCAACAAAAGTAAGTGCGTTCTGAGGACATGCTTCTATACATTTTCGGCAATCACCACATTTATTTTTAATTAATTGATTTGTTTGAAGTGG
>JBHLKB010000174.1:0-5748 GCA_048887205.1 Candidatus Hodarchaeota archaeon | reverse complement strand
GCAGGCTTTTAACCTGACATTTAAGGAAAAATCTTCCTTAAAAAGAAAGGTCAGGGGTTCAATTCCCCTATAGCCCGTTATTTCTATAGACATGTGATAGACATTTTTGCATTAATTTTTTACCTTTCGCCTTCCAAAGGTAAAAAAATCGTTTTTAAGATCCGTAAGTGATTTCTATTAATATCTTTAACTAAAATTCAAAATCTATATAATCGGCAAGATTCGGATCATACCAAATGGGTTGTGGTTTTTCTTTGATATCTCCCCAATCCATTGGAGGAATTATTCCAGATGAGAGAAATGCGAAAATAATAGTAATAACTATTAATGAATATCTAATTCTTTTCCTTAGACTTATCTTGATTTCATACTTTTGCAAAATACATCACCAAAAAAGAGAAAACGTAAATAACTAGATTTTGTTAAAAGATAATTAAAAGATTATGCATGAGGTGAATATCTCCTCATTAACATATGTAGGAAAAGCATAGAAAAATTTATTAATCTGTATTTATCAATAAAATGATTCAAAATCAAAGAATTAGAAATTGAAGAGAAACGTCTTTTTTTTAGAAATTTAAATAATAACTTGTGCTTATTCTTTCATTAATAAAAATCAGATATAATAGTTGTCAATTTATCCTTATTTAGAGTTTTTTATTAATTTTGAACTTTTTATTGATTAAGAATCCTTATTCATATCAAATAATTTTATTAATTTAAGATTTCTTTCTTTTTTTAATTTCTTTGATTCTACTTCTAGAATATCTCGTAAACTTTTTACTTTAGGTTCTAATTCTCTAATGACCTCTTCAAGTTCTTCAATTTTTTGTAGATGATGACTCGCAATTGCTTGTGAATGTTCTTGACTTTTCAGCTCTAATCTAATTTCGTTTTCTAAAAAATCAATCTCTTTCTTTATATTCTCTAAATTATATTTTTGGTTTAATTGCTTTTCAATTAACAGAATGTCTAATTTTCTTGTCTCATCTGGATTTTCTTTTAAGTTTTGTTTTATTATTTCTAAAGTATTAGTTTTCAGTTGTTCGATATAGCCTGAAGTCTCTTTTTCTTTTAAAAGAATCTCCTTTCTCTTAATTAATGAACTTTTCAACCGTTCAAGTTCTTTTGGGGCATTATCAAGATTCTTTAAATGAGGAGGAAGCTCACGTTTTAGATTCCTAAGTTCTTTTTTATACGCCATTAATTTGCTATCCAAGTCTGGATAATATTCCAATTGATCAATTTTATCATTATTCATTTAATATTGCTCCAATTCTTTAATTAAATTTTCTTTAGCTATTTCTTCAAATTTATTCTTGTTATTAATAAATTCATATACTTTTATAAGGTCGGTTTCTTTTTCTATCACGTTTATTATCCAAATTGATCTATTTATTCTAAATTATCACTTAGAGAATCACATTATTTACAAGAATAATATCATATTAAATTCTTTACTTTTATAAATTTTCTTGATAAGAGATTATTATAAGTGGGTACAAACGGATTCAAATAATAGATTATATATTATAAAACAAAAAACATAAAAAAATATTCATTAGATGCATATTTAGTGATTAACAAATTCATGAAACGAATATTTTATTAAGAAATAAAAGAATATTTTACTTGAGAATTCGGATCTAATATTCCTCCATTTGAAAAAATATAAGCCATTTAATTTATTAGATCCTTTCTCTTTCTTTAGAATAAAGTTAGATATAAATCCTAGTAAATTTATTTTTAAATTAACAAAATGAAGAAAAAAAGAAGACGAAGACAGCATATTAAGAAAAGAATTGTTTGTTTTAACTACTTATATTAGAGCCTATACGCAGAGATTGATGAGACAATTCGAAAATAGCTCTGATGACTTGGAAAGAGAAACCCTTAGAAAACAAATAAAAGACCAAATAGAACGAGCGAAAATTTTTGATCAAATTGTGAAAACTCTCGATGAAATTATTTCCATTTCAGACCTACTACAAGATAATTCTCTAACTATGGAAGAGAGGGATTATTTCATTCAACAAAGAGAAGGTTTAAGGAAAGAAAAAGAATTACTTTATATAAAAGATATATTAAGAGCAGGAGAATTCTATCTAGCAAATCCTAATTTACTTCCTAAGCAAATCAAAAGACCAAAGAATATTTTAGATTTTCTCGATAGCCCTAAATTTAGGAAAATATGTCTTATTATTGTAATTTTAGCCTCTGTTATTATTCTCTCATACCTATTATATGTGAATATTCGATATTAGTTGTGGTAATTCGATAATTGCTCTTTATCCACTTCACTCACTCCCTTTATTTAATTTATTGAGAACTTCTCTTTTATGTCTCATAAATCATTCTTTATTAAACAGCTTATTCAGATTAAGATTTCTTTCTTTTTTTAATTTCTTTGATTCTACTTCTAATTTATCTCTTAAACTTTTTACTTTAGGTTCTAATTCCTGAATAAACTCCTCTAATTCTTCAATCTTATGAGAATCAATAACAATTATGTTTCTTGAATCTTCTTGATAAGTAAGTTCAGATTCAATATTTCTCTCTAATCTATTAATAAACTTCTTTAAACGGTCTAAATTATAATCTTGGTCTATATAATCTTCAATTTTCATTCTTACTTCTTTTTTTACGTTATCTTCTTCCATCCTTTTTCTTATTTTTTCTAAAAGCTCGGTTCTTGTCCGATTTAGATATCCTGAAGATTCTTCTTCTTTTTTGAGAAGATTTTTTCTAATAGTTAATATTTGTTTTAATTCTTCTATTCTTTTAGGGGCATCTTCAATGCTTTTTATCTGACTTGAAACCCCTCCTTTCAATTGTCTAAGCTCTTCTTTTGCTCTAAAGAGAGCAAAGTTCCATTCATTATAAATATCATAAAAACCTTGTAAATAGAATTCTTTTTTCTTTATATCATCTGTGTTAACCCTTTTTCCCGTTAGTTCTTTTGTATTGATAAACATTTTAGACTCTCTAGGGATATATTTCTTAATTTTCCTTTTAGTTGAACGGTATGATTTTATTTTATTTTTTATAGGGACATCAAATACATCTTTTTTAGAATTTTTTCTTTTTTTTTCTCGTTTCATTTTTCACTTCTTTTTATTTAACTTACGCCTCACTTTTTTTTATTTTAAGATCTTCAGGAGAAATTTCTTCATAAGTAATTTTACAGCAAGAAATTTATCCTTACTTAGAGTTTTTTATTAATCCCTGATTTATTTTTAGATTAAATTAATCTAAATGTTGGTTCTGGGGTTGTAATATCATGCTTTTGTAATAATTTTCTTAATCGTGCTATCTCTCTGTCACGAATATTTAATTCTAATATAAGATCTCTCAAACTCCTTTCTAATGACCTGATATAATTAGTTTCACTTGATTTAATTCTATATGGAGCTTGTGTAATAACTTTCATTAATTCGTTAAACATTTTTTCTACATTCTCCCCCGTTTTTGTTGAAATCTCTATTGATGAAAATACATCAAATTCTTCTATAAATTTCTCTATATCCTTTTTTGGTATTTCTCGATTCTCTTCTAAATCACATTTATTTCCTACTAATAAAATTGAAGGATTAAGTATAGTTTCTTTTATTAATTTACTCCATTCAGCTAATTTGGTTAAGCTTTCAGCATTAGCAATATCATACATCAATATTACTCCATTAGTTCCATCAAGATAAGATGGAAGATGTTTTTTGAATTGTTCTTCCATTCTCCATGACCAAATTTCTAGATTAAAAGTCCGTTCATGAAACTCTATATCTTTAGTGTAGTTAGTAATGCCAATTATCACAGATGTATCCATTTTAGTCCCAGATTCTTGAAGAAACTTCTTTGCCAATGTCTTTTTACCTACATTTTTATCAGCAAACAAGCAGACTTTAAATTTATTATAATAATAAATACGCATTTTTTCCTCTAAAATTATATTCTTATATGCTTAATTTCTAAATTTGTCTTAATAAATTTTGACTATTATTAATTTAATAAAAAATTTCAATCAAAACTGAAATATTCATTAGATTTACTGATCATAAACATGGATATTGTTTAAAAATCCGATAAAAAAAAGTATTTACAACAAGGAGTTTATCCTTATTTGGAGTTTTTAATTGTTCTTTGATTTATATATTTAAACAAAATAAAATAGTGTACGTTTAGAGATACAATTTTCAAGTCTATCATTAAATTTTTTTATACTTTCAGCACTTTTCTTGCTATTATAAGCCAATCTTTTTGAGTCTATTTTTGTAGTAAAAAGATCTTTAATGACATCATTTATATCTAATACTACAATATAGGCATCATACATAAGTCCAAACTCAAGATTCCCTTGCATGTATTTAATTGTAAACTTCTTAAAGAAGCTCTTTAATTTTGAATCACTCGTCATCTCTTTAAATACCTCTTTAACAATATTCAATAAGTCATAATTAAGATCTTTGTTAATCCTATTTAGAGCCTCAGTTGTAAATAGATCATACACTCTTAAATGTTCAAATAATTCTTCAAGAAATTTTGTCAACCTTGAATAATCCTTCTCAAAATATTTGGAAAGCCTAATTTTTTCTGCATTTTCTTCTTCTTTTTCAATTTTTTCTGTGATAATATCTTTGATAAGCATCCTTAATCTGCTAAGGTCAATATTATGTAATTTTTTAATATATTTCGAGATTTCTCGAAATGGATCATCTATTCCAGTTTCTTTTTCTTCTTTATTCACTTTACTCACTTCCTTTATTCATTAATAAATTTTATAACTGTATTAGGAATACCAAACGGATTAACTCCATGTTTGCGATGATTGATTTATTAAATCCTTTCTCTTTTTTTAAAAAAAATAATTATATTAAAAATATTAGAAAAATTAAAATTCTTTTATGGGGGGGATGGATTTAATTCAGGATATTTACCAATAAATTTGTTTTTATAAGCCATCCCTCTTTTCATTTCTTGTTTTATTCTAAACCGTTCTGATGGAGTACTAAGGGCTGTCATATACTCATCCTCTTCTTCATCATCCCATATATCTAATTTTATTTGTTTCTCTCGTTGTTTTTTTATATATTTCATCTGTTCCTCAAATGAGGCTTTTTTTGGAAAATATTTATCACAAATCATTTCATCCTTGTACTTTCTTCCTTCCCAGAAGTTTTTTGGTGTATCATAATATGCACAATATTCTGTCCCAAATAGCTTTCGAAAACTAATACAATTCTCACATTTTTTCTCCATCTTTTATCATGCTTTAAATAATATTAATAGTTATTAAATATATTTATAGAAATATAATATTCTCAATATTCAAGAGATTCACTTTCTTTATCATAAATCCGTTCAATTTTAACCTCATCTGCTAGAACTTTTTTTAACTCTTTTTTTATTTTTTCTATGTCAGGAGTATTCAATTCTTCTTTTGAGTCTACTTCGAATTCTACTTTTATCAATTTTTTTATGTATTTATCATTTAAATCCTCAATGATTTTAATTTATTATCTAGCATACTTATTCTTCATTATTGAATGATATATTAAAGCTTCCCTTCTTATGTCGGTTGTCTCCTTAATAGAAAGGATTTATTTACCTTTCCTCACGAAAAGGTAAAAAATTAATTTTTATGTCTATCAGATAGACATATTTTTAGCGTTTCCCCATAGCCCGCTATTTTTTACTATAATTTTTATATTTGCTATCTATTTAAGTTACTTTTATTAAGTAAAATTTATGAGA
>JBHLKB010000173.1:0-5754 GCA_048887205.1 Candidatus Hodarchaeota archaeon | reverse complement strand
AAAAATGCAATTAATTTATTTTATACCCTTAATTATAAAATAATTTCTATTTATTTGTAAAGGTATTATACACAATTATTTTTGGTGGTTAAAAAAAACTATATAGGTTTTTAAAAAAAATTCAAAAAGAAAATTATTTATTACTAATAAAAATAGGGAGGTTTTAAACACCAATTCCAATTGTATTTCCTATTCCTGCTATAATAATTTTTGTACCTTTTTCAGTCCGCTTACGGATAGCCATCTTTATTTTCTCAACAAATTTTGGGACACTTTGGGTTATCGATCTTTTTTGAGTAGTTATAGCGTCTTCTAGAGATTGTTTACAAATTAGTGCATCAATTGGAATGGCTTTACCTGTTGTAGATTCCTCTATATAATGTTTCTCAATGCCAATTCCTCCAATAGCTGCTCCAACACCAACAGCAATTGATCCTGTTTTATCTCCAGTAAGTTTTAATCCAGCATCAATCATTATTATACGTGAAATGTTATCGCCATGTTCATCAATGAGCTTTTTAATTACTTTTCCTGGTTTTCCAACAGTTCCACCAGGACCTTTTGCTCTGACAATATATATGGTCCGCTCTTCGAATTGTAATTCTTGCACTATTGTGTCTCTAACAATTTCCTTTGCTTCAATTTCTCCATCAGCTACATCTCGTATAAAGTTTGCTACAACTAAAGGACCAAGCCCATCGCCAATAGGACTACCTTCTGCGAAAGCTTTTGCGGCATAATAATAAGCTTTTGCCATACTCATTATTAACCCTAATTGCATTGAAATCTGCAATAATAAAATCATCGATTTTGATTTTTTGCCAAGAATTAGATAATGTCGAATTAGTCTATATATAAAATCAATTGCCATAGTTGCTTCTAATAAATTTTCCAAGTTGGATCTTTGAATAGTATCGGCATTGGGAGCCAGAAGCTCAACTTCTTCTTTAAATCGAAAATCTCTAACATCAACAATATGATCAAATTTCGGAATGATACCATAAGGATCGAGAGAAACAGGAGAAATCGTAACAAAAGTAATAAAATCCTCAAGCTGGAACATTAAATCTTTTTGAGTTTTTTTCTTATCAGCAAATTCTTTAAAGTTTGCAATTAAAATTTCCTTACATTCATCGTTCCATTTCTTTAATTTCTCTAATTCCACTTGAATTTTTTTTGAAGCTTGCCAGCCCTGTAATCTTTGCCCATAAAACATGGACATAAATATAAGCAAGAAAAATAATAGATTAAATATAATCGCGATTGGATCTGTGCTTTGGTTTCCTAATTGATAAATTTTGTTCAACTCTTTTTTCAAAATTAATTTTTATTTGAAAACTTTAATGATCTAATTGTTATAATAAAAAAATTTATTTATTCTTTTCTATTATAAAGGATAGACAAGAAGAAATTAAGACATGTTCTATGATTGAAGAAGAAGACGATGAGGAAATATTAAAAAAGAGAATTACTCTTAAAAGCGTTTTAAAAAATCTGTTTTTAATTTTATTAATTGTTTTAGGAGCATTGTTTATATACCTTGGAATTGGTCCTGATCAAATTACAAGTTGGTCAATCGGTTTTATGTTAATTTGTTTTGGGGCTACTCTAATCCAATTTCAAAAAAGTCCTCCAGAACCTATAAGACAGACTTTGACAATTCTAAATTGTAAATTGTGTGGATTAACTAAAGTTAGAAATTATGAGAAGGGAGATTTCGTATTTAAAATGCGAGATAAGTGTGAAAAATGTGAGGGCTCAATGGAAATAAAGCAAATATATTCAGTAAGATTGAAAAGACCCACGGAACAAGTCAAAATACAAGAAAGTAAGAAAGTAAGTTTAAATGTAAAAAAATAAATTAAAATAATATTATCTTTTACTTGGTAGGGGGTTTATCGTATTCTTAAAAAAGTTGGATTAGGTGGAACTTTTGATCATCTTCACGAAGGACATAAATCTTTATTGAAAACAGCTTTATCTGTTTCTGAAATAATCGAGATAGGCTTAACATCACAAGAATTGTTAAAAAATAAACAATA
Source organism: Candidatus Hodarchaeota archaeon (assembly GCA_048887205.1). GTDB lineage: Archaea > Asgardarchaeota > Lokiarchaeia > Sigyniarchaeales > SOKP01 > Loki-b32. Next base: position 3,712 of record JBHLKB010000173.1, on the reverse strand, counting down.
CCCATCAAAACTAGAAGATTTTGAGACTAGAAAAAAGAATTTGATGGCTTATATAAGTTCCATTGCTGATTTAAAGCGAATTAATATTGTTGAAATAAAAAATTGGGTTGATATGGATAAATATGCTCAAGATCCGGAATATGATGGATTAGTTGTCAGCCAGGAAACATATGAAAATGCCCTAAAATTAAATGAAAATAGAGAGAAAAAGGGGTTAAAGCCTCTTATTTTAATTGTAATTCCTCTAATTAAAGATAAAGCGCACAACAGAATTAGCTCTACTTCTATTAGAGGAACACTTCAATAGAAAAATTTTTTAGGAAATAAGCATATATTGCCCTATAATTAAAATGAATTCTTGAGATTTTCTAATGATTCTAATTAAAGATATTATCAAATTAAACAGAAATTTCTATCAAGATTCATTTTTCTTTGAATTTTTTATTCTGCCAAGGGAATAAAATACCATAAACGAAGTTATTCTCTTGGCTGAGGATTGAAATATTTTTATTCGTTTTAAGAACTAAAAAATTACTATTCAAGATTTAAAAGAATCGTTCTAGTTTAAGATCCAGCAATTTTAAACGATTAACTTCACGAAACATTTAAATAACTTCGAGATTTTAAAAAATATAACGAAGAAAATAAATTAATGGCTAATATATATGGCAATTAAACTTAAAAAACAAGTAATTGAAATTTTAGAAGTATTGAAAAAGAAGAGTTCTGAAGTCCTTGCAATAGATCTAGCAAATGAATTAGATATTGATTATATCGTGGTTATGTCAGCTGTCAATGATTTAATTGAGCATGAATTAGGTGATTTTAAAGAAGATGTGATATATGAAATTTCTTTAAATATTGAGGGATTGGACTATTTAAAGAATGGGCTCCCCGAGCGTCAATTAGTAAATATTTTGTTAAAAAATAATATTAAAGAAATAAATTTAAATGATTTATTAAAAAAATCAGATTTGGAAGAAAAGATTTTTTATATTGGTATTTTAAATTCAAAGAAAAACCGATGGATTGCTCAAAGTAAAGCCTCAGGAGAGAATAAAATATTTCTCATTACTGAAAAGTTGCCTCAAACGAAATTGGAAAAATTTTTAAAAAAATTTGAAAAGAATAAAGTTTTCGATTACTCAGCTTTTTCTAAAGGTGACCTAACACAATTAGATTTATTAAATAAAAGAAAGCTAATCAATAAGAAAAAAATGACGCTGCGAACTATATTTTTAACTGAAAAAGGAAAGAATATTGATATTTCAAAGATTGAAGAATTAAAACAAGTAAGCAAAATCACTTCAGAGATGCTAAGTTCTGGATCTTGGAGAAATTATGAGTTAAAACCTTTTGATGTTACGAAACCTAGCCCTTTATTAAAAGCGGGAAAGATTCATCCATTGATTAATTTAATTAATGAGATAAGAGAAATTTTCATATCAATGGGATTTACTGAGATTAGAGGTCCTATTATAGAAAGTGCTTTTTATAATTTTGATGCATTATTTCAACCACAGGATCATCCTGCGCGAGAAATGCAGGACACTTTTTATTTAAATAATCCAAAAATTGCTAAATTGCCAGAGAGTGATAGGGTTAAAGCAGTTAAAGAAACGCATGAAAATGGTGGAGATTCTGGTTCTCAAGGATGGGGATATGAATGGGATATTGATATTGCTAAAAAAACAGTTTTAAGGACTCACACGACGTCTACAACTATTAGGAGATTAGCTCAATATTATAGAAATAATGACAAAGCTCCAATTAAAGTATTTTGTATTGATAGGGTATTTCGAAATGAGAAAGTGGATAAATCTCATCTAGCAGAATTTACCCAAATTGAAGGTATTGTAATTGATGAAAATGTAACTTTATGTGATTTAATAGGATTATTATCTGAATTCTACAGGAAGATGGGATTTAAAAAAATTATTACCAGACCCGGATTTTTTCCTTATACTGAACCAAGTATGGAAGTTTCAGTATATTATGATAAATTGGATGAATGGTTAGAAATGGGAGGATCGGGAATATTTCGACCAGAAGTTACGTATCCATGGGGAATTAAGAATCCAACACGAGTTCTAGCTTGGGGACAAGGTCTTGAACGCATAGCTATGTTATATTTTGGTCGTAATGATATAAGGGATTTCTATATTAACCCAATTAAATGGCTCAGGAGTCAATCATATTAAAATGGAGGTTGAAAATAAATGCCAACATTAGAGTTAAAATTGGAACGATTGGAAAGATTAATTGGAAAAAAATTAGATATTAGAGAATTAGAATATGATTTACAATGGATTGGTTTAGATCTAGAGGGTATAAATGAAGAAGAAAAAAAAGTTAAAGTTGAATATAATCCAAATAGACCTGATTTTTCTAGTCCAGAAGGTATTGCCAGAGCGCTTAAGGGATATTATGAAATTGAGTTAGGAATACCCTCATTTGAAATAATTCCTGGAGAAATTGAGTTAAATGTCGATCCAAGTGTTAAGAGAGTTCGACCATATATAGTCTGTGGAGTTATCAGAAATATTGATTTAGATGAAGATGAAGTAGCAACTTTAATGAATATCCAAGAACAACTTCATTGGGCTGTTGGACGGGACAGAAAAAAGGTTGCGATTGGTGTTCATGATCTTGATAATATAGTACCCCCTTATAGATACACTGCTGTAAAACCTGATTCACTAAGTTTTATTCCTCTTCATGGTGATGGGTACCCAATGAATTTAGAAGAGATTTTATTATTACATGAAAAAGGCATTGAATACGCTCATATTTTGGAAGGAAAAGAAGTTTATCCTATAATTTTAGACAGCAATAATGAAGTTTTATCTTTTCCACCAATTATAAATGGAATTATAACAACCGTAACAGATGATACAAAAAACCTATTTTTAGATTTAACTGGAACAGATTTTAGGGCAATTAATTTAGCTTTAAACATTTTATCAACAACTTTAGCTGATATGGGAGCAAAAATTGAAAGCGTTAATGTGAATTATGAAGAAGGGGAGAATATTGTAACTCCTAACTTAACTCCCGATAAGTGGGAAATTGAAATTGATTATGTTAACGGATATATTGGATTAGATTTAACATATGAAGAGATGATAAAATGTTTAAATAAAGTTAGATTAGATGCTAAACGATCTAAAAAGAAAGGATATTTAGATGTTTGGGTACCTGCTTTTCGAGGAGATGTTATGCATATTGTTGATTTTACTGAAGAGTGTGCCATTGGTTATGGATATGATAAATTGCCAAGAACTATTAGAGAAGGTTGTATTGGGGAATATCATCCTATTCAATCATTCTCAAATAAAATTCGAACAATAATGATTGGTGCGGGATATTTAGAAATCCTTAACTTCCTTTTAACTAATTCTGAAAGGCATTATAATTATATGAAAAAGGAATATAAGGAATCTAATCATGTACAAATTTCAAATCCGGTCTCAAAAGAATATGATACTACGAGGACTATGATATTACCAAAATTAATGGAGACTCTATTGTACAATCGATCAGAAGAAAAACCGATAAGGATCTTCGAAGTTGGGGATATAATTTTATTGGATCCTAGCGAAGAAACTGGAGCAAAAAGAGAAATCCATCTATCAGCTGCTACTTATCATGAATTTGCTGATTTTACAGAGATTAGATCTACATTGGATTTTATTATGACTTCACTTGGATC
>JBHLKB010000172.1:0-5760 GCA_048887205.1 Candidatus Hodarchaeota archaeon | reverse complement strand
TTTTGGTGTGTACGGTAGATTAATGACAATAGCAGATATTCAATCTACAAATCCGAAGAAAATAGAAGAGAAACTTATAAAGATGAGAAATAAATATGAATCCAACATAGTGTTCCAAACTTTTTGGAATATCATTGTCAGAATTCTCTCTAAGTTAATGAAAATCGACGCAAAGTATCATTCACTAAAAAAAATTATGAATATTGCATTTATTTTTAAGAAAATATAATATAATTAGAATATAGAACTAAGAATATTCTTCTTTCAATTTCTCAAATAACATTTTGTATTCTTCTATAAACTTCTCATCATTAGTCTCATCTATTTTTTGTAAGAGTTCGATGGATTTAATAAGAGATTGAGATTTTTGCTTGATTTTTTCAAGAAATTGTTTTTTATTAAATTGAGCTTTTGAAATATCTATTTTCTCTTTTACTTCAAGTATAGAAGCTTGAATTTCTTTATGTGATTTGATGGCATTATTAAGTACGCCCAATTCTAATTTTTTCTTTCTTTTTTCTAGATTAATGCAATTTTCACATACAATTTCTTCATTATTTTGTTGTTTTTTTAATTTTTCTCCCTTCTGCATCATAAAAGGATTTGTACATCGGTCACATGCTACCAATTCGAGTACTAATTTGTCAGCGTTAGAATCAGGCATATTTAGGGGATAAATCAGTTTTAGTTTATATTAATTTCTCTATAATTATAATCTTGTCTTAATAATATATTATTAATCTATTTAGTTCTCAATTTATAGAAAACTAATAATAAGTTAAGGTATTCCACATTATATGGATATTGTTGCAATTATAATATTTTTAATTGCGGGATTTCTATTTGGAATTATAAGTAGTATTGCGGGAGTGGGTGGAGGAATCTTTTTTGTGAGTATTATGGTACTTATTTTTTCAGTTTCAATTAATATCGCAATAGACACATCTATATTTATAATATTAATGTCTTCTGCAGCTGGTTTTTTTACATACATTAAGGCTGAGAGACTTCACTTTAAACAAGTTTTACTTTTTTCTTCTTTTTCAATTTTAGGTGGTATATCTAGTACTATTTTATTTCTATTTATTGATTTAGACAGCACAATTTTAAGAATTCTATTTGCATCAATTTTGATGGTAGCTGGAATTAATATGATATATAAAGCAATTAGGAGTAGGAACGACGGTAATACTCAAAAGGAAAAGGAAAATGATATTATCGATCTTAATGATCATGATTACAAAACTAACTTAAAAAAAGCAATCCCCCTATTCTTTCTAGCGGGATTCATAGCAAATTTATTAGGAATTGGAGGAGGTGTGATAAATACTCCTGCGCTTCATGTTATTCTTCAATATCCGATTCATAATGCAACAGCAATTTCTGTAGGTATAATATGTTTTACTGCAATCTATAATACTATTGCTAAAAGTATTATAGGACAAATAGACTATTTAATTGGCATTCTAATAGGAATGGGAGCAATTTTAGGTTCAATATTGGGCGCAAAAATTTCTGGAAAAATGCCAAGAAGCTACTTGCAATTCTTTGTTGCAATAGTTTTAATGGGATTAGCAATCAGAATGTATTTTTAAGAGAGGTAATGAGATTATTTATTGAATATTTGAACTAAATTTCTTATGCTTATGTTTTAATTCAAAATAGGTCTTATCTCTTAGAATATCCTCGCGTATATCTTCTAGATATTTGTTTTCCAATAATTTTTCGAAAAACGAAATTATAGAATCATAATATTCTTTAATAAAAGTATCTGTTTGAGAGAATTCAAAAGACATCTCTTTTATTAAGTCAAAATCAAATTTGATATCAACTTCTCTCGTCATTTCGATTTTTTTTCTTAATCTTTTATCATGATAATTAGTCCATATCGTTTCATAAATAAAATAATTAATAAATTGAATTATTTCTGTAGCAATTCCCACAGAAAGAGCAACAAATATATTTCCTGTAATTATTAAAGCAACAAACATTCCAAGTAGAACGGTTATTACCCTGTATATAATGCTCTTTATAAGACTTTCTTTTATGATTTCTTTATTTTCAATTAATTTGTCTTTCCATTTCATTTGAAAAATCTAGTAATAAATAGCTTATTTATGATTATTGAATTCTATAATATTTTACATTAATGATTCGTTAAATAGAATGTGTTTTTAAGCTTTAATTATTAAAAATTTATAAATTTTAAAACTTAAATTTTTATTGAATAAGTTAAAAATATCATTCCTGATTCAAAACAAACTTCGAAAAGGAAAAATAAAATGGTCCAAGTTAAAGACCTTGAAAAGCTTATGGATGACTTTATGATACAACCAGACGATAGATTTATAGATATAAAACGTTATCTTCTGACCGAATTTGATTGGAAAGTAGATCCTTTAAAGAAATCCCAATTTATAATTAGAGGCATCCCGATAGAAGATGATAGGAAATTAAGTGATATTTTGAAATCTTTTTTACCGGATGAAGTTATAAGTCTTAAAGAAATTTAAAATGAAAAGATATTTTAATCTAATTTTTGATAAATAATTGTTTGTTATTAAAGAAGTAAAAACATTGTGGTGAAATTAATTAATTCTGAAAATAAAAGTAAAGCTGAAATTTCTATTAGCAATCAAATAAAGAAATTCGCGATAAACGGTCTTTATGGATTTAATACCATTATATTAATTGGTATGGGTAGACGCTTGGGCATTTTTAATTACTTGTATGAAAAAGCTAAATCATCACCCAGTTCTGGCAAAAATATTAAAGTGACTTTTACACCATTTGAACTCTCTGAAAACCTAAAATTGGATTTTGAGTATTTAGATGGTTGGATTCATTTAGCTCTTGAATGTGGTATTATTGAGATTGTAGATTCTGGAAAGAAAGTTTTGGAAACAGCTCCTTATGTATATGAATTACTTATTGACCGAAATAATGAATCTTATATTGGAGGGACACTAGGCGCATTCTATTATATGGCTCCAGCTCAGGATATTTTAATAGAAAATTTTAAAACAGGTAAAATATGGAGCATATTAGATTTACCTGGAGATATTATGAAAGACCTACAAGAACGAGGAGCGAGGTTTGGAGCTTTAGTAGAAAGATTGTTTTCTAAAAAATATGAGAATTTTTGCAATAGCATCAAAGAGCGAGGTACCATTCTTGAGGTAGGATGTGGGTACGGATTTAATCTAGAAACCTGGGCAAAAAAGTATAAAAAAGTAAGGTTTGTGGGAATTGATATCGATCCTATTGCATTAGCGTATGCCAAAAAATTAATAGATATAAATAATTGGAATGAAAAGATTGAGATTTTTGAGACTAAAATTGATAAATTTAGCCACTCTTTTAATGAGAAATTTGATTTGATTATATTAAATCAAGTTCTACATGAATTGAACACTGATGAGAATTATCGAAAAGGGGTATTTGAAAATCTATATTCTTTATTAAAAGATGATGGGATTTTACTTGTTGGAGAAAGTATGATTCCTGATACTTTTGCTCCAAAAGAGAGATTTCAACTATTTGATATTACACATAAGTTTACTGAAGTAAAGGCTTCGCTGTTTTATAATGAAAAAAGCTTTAAAGAATTCGTTGATTCCACGCCTTTTACAAGAGCAGAATTTATAAAAGAGGGTGGAAATAGTATTTGGGTTATTAGAAAGTGATCATATGATAGTTAAATCTGTAAATATAGTTATTCCAAGTCCATTCTTGATTTATAAATAAATTTATTAAGTATTAAACGAAAGATTAATCAATACAAAATAGTATACTACAGGGCAAATTAAATAGATCCTATTTTAATGTGCAAATTTAGTCTTTAAAATCTCATATGACTGGAATAAAACAAGAAGAAGAGGAATTATTGGATAAAGCACTAGCAGAAGAAAAAACTTACAACTGGCTCGAAGCTGCTAATTTATACGAGCGTGTCGCTGAAAGCTTATTGAAAAAGAAAATGCTTGAAAAAACTGCTGAAATTTATAGAAAACTTGGATATTCTTATTCACGAGCAGCTTTTACTGTAAGAACGGCTGAAAAATTGGCAGAATATTTCAAACAAACTATAAAAGCTTACAAAGATGCTATGATTCTCTTTGAACAGATTGGAAATAAATCTATGAAATTAGAATGTGAAGCAGAAGCTTCGTATTTTAGTGGATATATTGCAAGTACTATTGAAGAAGCAAGGGAAGAGTTCAGCAATTCTTATGAGCTTTTCATTAAAGTAAGCGAAGAATATTCTAGAGAGGCTGATGAAGAACATATTGCGAGGATTTTAAGCCGTACTGCTTTTGCTTCTGTGGCAAAAATAACTTCTATTAACGATCCTAAAAAGATCGAAGAGATTTATGAAAAAGGTATATATATTGCCCATAAAGCTCAAATTCTGTCAAAGAAAATTAACTGTTTACAATCTCTTGCCGAATCGTTTTATGCTGAGTTTTACTTAATAAATTTTTATGTCTACATAAAACCTTTTAGATGGGATGAGTCTTGGAGAGAATATTCTTGGAATATGCTTTTAAGATGTAAGGAAAACTTAAAATTTATTGAGAAATATGACGATTTGAAAGCTCTCTCAATGATTTACCTCGTTTTTGGCACTTTTAACGGTTTTTTTGCAATTAATTTCGCTGAAGATGAAAGGGGGCAGAGAAAATATTTAGATAATGCATTGGGATTACTAGAAAAAGCATCAGATTTAGCCAAAAAATTAAACGATAGATCATTATTACTCGAATCTGTATATTGGTTGGACTGGTGGGCTTTACTCGGAGTTAGATTTAATTATCTCCAGAAGAGAATTTCTGTTGACCTTCAATTGTTTATAGAGATGGGAAAATTATTCAAAGATACATATTCTATTGAGTATTTCCAATCATACCAATTCATTGCATTTTACTATATGAATATGGCTCAAAGGAGTTTTTTCACCTCAGCTCAGAGGAAATCATATGCTGAAGAAGCGATTAAATATGCTAAAAAAAAAATGATAGTAAGTTCATTTTTACCTAGTGTTGCCGAATCTAATTTAGTATTAACATACTCATATTCACAATTATCAATTCTCGCTAGCTCAAAGGATAAACAAGATGAATATACACATAAAATGCTTCAATATGCAGAACATGCTGGAGAAATTGCTGAAAAATATGAGGGAGGATGGGTTCGAGCTTATGGTTATAATGCCCTCTTTAGAGCCTATAAGACTCTCGCAGATATTACTCAAGATAAAGAAAACAAAATTGAAATGCTAAAGGCGTCTATAGATGCTTCTGAAAAATATTTAGAACATTCTAATGAAGCTAGGACAGGGATTATTACAGGTCAAATACGATTAGGACTTCTTTATGAAGAACTTGGTATTTTAACTATAAATAATGATACGCTAGTAGAAGCGAAAGAGTTATTCCTCAAAGTATCTAAAGAAAGCCTTGAAAGAGGGTATAATTCCTATGCTGCCGCTATATTCGAATATATAGCCCGTATAGAAGATCGCTTAGGTAATCACACAGCTTCTGCGAAATATTACGTGAAAGCTCAAAACTCTTACAAAGAATCATTGAAAAATGTCGAGTATAAACCGTTAATAAAGAGAATCAATGAAAAATTGAATTATGTTAAAGCGTGGAACTTAATTGAAATTGCCAAATTTAACCATAAAAGTGAAAATCATCAAGAAGCTAATGAGAGCTATAATAGTGCATGTGAAATTCTAAAAAATCTGCCAAGTTT